>DASUCS010000162.1:0-3585 GCA_036275935.1 Acidimicrobiales bacterium | reverse complement strand
CATCAGCGGGACGATGAGGAACAGCGGCGCCAAGAGGTAGCCGTTGACGAGAACGATCAATTGCTCGCGTTGCGGGAGCCGGAGGATCGGGCGGGCGAAGTCGCCGGGGACGTTGTTGAGGAACCGCGTCAGGTCGAAGTTCGGTTGCGAGCGCGCCGCCAATCCGATCACGAGCGGCAACACGATCAGCAAGAGGATCGGGACCAGCAGCATCGGGAGGACGACGGCCTTCGAGCGTCGCACGGCGGTGAGGTCTTTCGCGACGACAGCGCGGACCGCGTCCCAATTCATCGGAAGCGCTCCTCGATCGCGAAGTACACGTCCTCCAACGTCGGCGTGCGCGGTACGGCGCTGTAAACGGGCACCTCGCGGCCGACGAGCGTCGCGACGACGACGGCGACGACGTCACGGTCACGCACGCGAACGTGCACGCCGTCCATCGACGGTGCGGCACTGGCAACGCCGTCCACGGCTTGCACCAGCACGAGGGCGCGCTCGTCGATCGGTCCGCCCAGATCCAGTTCGGCTTCGAGGCCGGTCCACAGCTCCGCCGCGAGCTCGTCGGGGCGACCGAATGCCTGCAGTCGGCCGCGATGCAGCACCGCCATCCGGTGGGCGAGGCGGCCGGCCTCTCCGAGGAAGTGGGTGCACACGACGACCGTTCGTCCGTGCTCCGTTGCCAGCGAACCGATCAGCTCGATGACGTCGCGAGTCGCGGTCGGGTCGAGGCCGGACGTCGGCTCGTCGAGGAACAGCACTTCGGGGTCGTGGAACAGCGCGCGGGCCAGTGCCAAGCGCTTTCGTTGCCCGGTGGAGAAGCCTTGGACCTGATCGTTGGCCCGGTCGTTCATCCCGAATCGGCCGAGGAGCTCGTCGCTGCGTCGTTCGGCGTCCACGCGGTTGAAGCCTCGGATGCGGCCGGCGAACAGCAGGTTCTCCCGAGCCGTGAGTCGTTCGTCGAGCCCGGCGTTCTCGGTCAGCACCCCGGTGCGGCGCCGGACGTCGTCGCCGTTGACCGTCGGGTCGAGCCCCAACACGCGTGACGAACCGCGATCGGGGTTCAGGACGCCGTTGAGGAGCCGGACGGTCGTCGTCTTGCCGGCGCCGTTGGGTCCGAGCAAGGCCAGGACCTCGCCGGGCTGGACGTCGAGCGTCAGATCGTCGAGCGCGAGACCCGAGGCGAAGGAGCGCGTGAGGCCGATCGCCTCGATCGCCGCGGTCACACGCTCAAGTGTGTCTCATGACTCGTCGCCGGCGCGGAGGGCGGTGAGCATCGCGTGCACCCTGGCGGGTGCGGCCGGAGGTTCCGTGGGAGCGGGGGCAGCGGCCGGGGTGGGAGCGGAGGGCGGCGGCGCCGTCACCGGCCCCTGCGCAGGCGGCGCAGGAGCCGGATCGGGGGCGGGTGCGGGGTCCGGAGCGGGTGCGGGGTCGGGTGCCGGGGCGGCGTCCTCCAACCGCATGAAATCGTGGGTCGTGTAGATGCGACCTGCGGAGTCGAACGTGACGCCGACGCCGATGTAGTTGAAGTCGGGGTCGATGATGTTGCGGTAGTGCGCCGGGCTGTTCACGAAGGCGTTCATCAACCCGGTGACGTCGCCGCCCACGCCGACGTTCTCACCCAACTTCGTCCACGGAGCGCTGACCTCGTTGGTGAAGTCGGGGTTGTGCGAGATGCCCCCGTTGGCCGCCATCTGGTCGGACCACGAGCGAGCGATCCCCGTCAGTTCGCCGTAGACCTGCAGCGGCGGGGCGCCGTGTGCGGCGCGGATGGCGTTGATGGCGGACACGAACTGGGACTCGACGCTGCCGTTCGATGCCCCCGCGTGGACGGGGTTGGCCACGGCGAGCACCGTGGTCAGCAGCAGTGCCCCCAGCACGGCTCCGAAGATCCGAGACCAGGATCGGACCGGTGCCCGTTCCTCCAGCTGGTCCATTTCGCGGTTTCCCTTCGATTCGGCAGCCCGGCCGCCATAGGGGGACGCCGTCCCTTTAGGCCCGTGGCTTTGCGTCGCCCGGGTTTCCCCGGGGTTGCCAGTTCGTCGATGACGAAGGAAGTATCGGTTGGGGGTGGGGCTCTCTTGACTAGGCCAAAAGAACCGAATTCGTGAACCTGGCACGCATCATCGAGACGCATCCGGACGATGCGGTGGCCCTGGTCAACCGGGGACGAACCACCACGTACGGGGAGTTGCGCACACGAGTCGGCGAGCTACGAGGCGCGTTGGTGGGCCTCGGGCTCGAGCCGGGTGACCGGGTCGCGATCGTCTGCGGCAACAACGGCTACTTCGTCAGCGCATACCTCGCGGTGCTCGGCGCCGGCTTGGTGGCCGTGCCGCTGAACCCGACCAGTCCGCCGAAGGAGCTGCAACGCGAGATCGCCGCGGTCGCGGCGCGCGCTGCGGTCGTCGGGCCGACGGCTCGTCCGTCGTTCGACAAGATCGACCGATCCGAGGTGCCCACGCTCGAGTTCCCCCTCGCGGTCGAGGATCTCGAGCCTGCTGATCCGGTTCCGATCGTGGAGCGCGACGAATCCGACCTCGCGGTGCTGATGTTCACGAGCGGCACCGCCGGTTCACCAAAGGCCGCCATGCTCACGCACGGCAACCTCCTTGCGAACCTGGAGCAGATGCAGGCGCAGGCGGCGCGCGCTCAGAACGAACACGACGTCACGCTGGGCGTGTTGCCGCTGTTCCACATCTTCGGACTCAACGTGGTGCTCGGGTTGACCTTGTACGTCGGCGCGCGCGTCGTGCTCATCGAACGTTTCGATCCGACGTCGGCGCTCGAAGCGATCACGCGCCACGGCGTGACGATCGTGCCCGGCGCGCCCGCGATGTGGTCGGCATGGGCAAGCTCACCGGAGGCCACGCGCGAGGCGTTCGCAACGGTTCGCATCGCGGCGTCGGGCGCGGCGAAGTTGTCGCTCGAGATCGCCGAGCGCTGCGAGGAGCGGTTCGGTGTGACGATCGCCGAGGGGTACGGACTGACCGAAGCGTCGCCCGTCGTGACGTCGTCGACAGGCGTGGCGTCGAAGCCGGGCTCCATCGGTGTTCCGATTCCCGGTGTGCAACTCCGGCTCGTCGACTCCGAAGGCGACGACGTGCTCGTCGGCGACGCCGGTGAGCTGTGGGTGAAGGGACCGAACGTCTTCCAGGGCTACTGGAACGACCCCGAGGCGACGGCGCGCGCGATCACCCCCGACGGTTGGTTGCGCACCGGCGACATCGCCGTCGTCGATGACGACGGCGCGCTCTTCCTCGTCGATCGCGCCAAGGACCTCATCATCGTGTCGGGCTTCAACGTCTATCCGGCCGAGGTGGAGGACGTGCTGCTGCTGCATCCCGCGGTCGAGGCGTGCGCGGTGGTGGGCGTGTCGCATCCGCACACCGGTGAGAGCGTGAAGGCATACGTCACGCTCCTCGAAGGTGAGGTCGTCGAGGAGGACAGCCTCATCGCGTTCTGCGCCGAGCGCCTCGCCCGCTACAAGTGCCCCACCAAGGTGATGTTCGTCGACGAACTGCCGATGGGCCTCGGCGGCAAGGTCCTGCGGCGCGCGCTGCGCTGAGATGCGCCATGCCGCCGTTC
>DASUCS010000161.1:0-18360 GCA_036275935.1 Acidimicrobiales bacterium | reverse complement strand
GATCGCGTGCGCGTCGTGGTCAATGAAGTTCGCGAGGACGCCAGCGGACTCCACGCGGACCTGGAACTCCGGAACTCACTGGACGAACGCTGTGCGTCCGCCACGGCGGTGCTTCCGGTGAGCGCGCCCGAGCCACCGGATGCCACGCAGTGGGACGACGTCGCGCAGGCGGACGAGCCCCCGCCGGCGTCGCCGGTCTCGTTGGCGGTCGGGACCGCGTTCGGGCTCGCTCCTCACGGCTTCCACGTCGATCGGGCCGGCGAGTACCTCGACGACGTACGGGAGACCGCCGAGCTCTACCGGACGGAGGGTGTCGCCCATCCCGGGTGGCTGCTCCGCGATGCGAACTACGTCCTGTCCGGCAACGTGCGGCTCGGACCCTGGATCCACGTCGAATCGGTGACCCAGCACTTCCGCGTCGTGCGGGACGGTCAGACGGTGCAGACCCGGTCCACGGTCTCGAACGAGTGGGAGCACAAGGGCCACCGGTTCGTGACTCTCGACGTCGGCATACTCGCGGACGGCGCCGTCGCCGCCCGCGTCGCCCACACTGCGATCTACGCGCCGCGACAGGTCGGCTGAACTCGCCTCACCGCCGAACGGCTCGTTCGCCGAGCTTCAGACGTAGGTCCTCTTCGAAGGCGAGGATCTCGGGGGCGAGCGCCTTTGCGCGCAATGCGTCGAGCTTCGGATAGCCGGCGTCGCGCTCGGCGTCCCATTCGTCCGCGAACCGGCCGGACGTGATGTCGTCGACGAGCTCGCGCATGGTCGTCGTGACGTCGAGATGGTCGTACCGGCCGATTCGCGAGAGCTGTCCGTACTGGCTCGTCGGCGAGTGGTGCAACGTCTGGGCGGCTCCGCCTTCGAGTCGCACGAGTCGATAGGTCCGCTCCACCTCGCCCGACAGGAACAACTCGGTGAGGATCGCCTCGATGGGGATCCCGTGCTCGAGCATCACGCCGATGAACGATTCGTTCACCCGTCGCAACATCGGCGAGAGCGCCTGCTCGACGGCGAGGTCCAGTACGGCTTCTTGCATCGGCGTCAACGGCAACGCGCCCTGACGCAGCCCACCGATGCCCTTGGCGATGGCCAGCGTGCGGGCGAGCGCGGTGCCGGTGCTGTCCTTCTGCACGCCGACCGCGGTGATGAAGCCGACACCTTCCTCGTAGCAACGCCGCACCTCGGGTCCGAGCATGCGGGGCGCGACCATGCCGGCATCGCCCGGCGGATCGAGCCGCTCGAACGCCAACGTGTAGCCCGATGCGACGATCACCAGCGAGTCGGCGTGCGGCGTGATCGGCAACATGGGGATGACGTCGTCGGGAACGAGCAGGCACACCACGTCCGCCTCGCCCGCGGACTCGACGTCGTTCGTGGCGAACCCGTCGGCTTCTGCCGCCTGACGCGTGTCGTCGGCGCGCACGCACACGGCCACGTCGAGCCCGGAGTCGCGCAGGTTCAGCGCCCACGACCGCCCCTGGTTGCCGTAACCCACCACCGCGACCCGCTGACCCTCGAGCGCCCCGAGGTCGCCATCGCTGTCGTACAGGATCTCGCTCACCATGCCGAACCTAGACTGCGACGCGGTGCCGCTCGACTTCTCGAAGGGCTCGGCGTGGTTGGGGGAGGAAGAGGCTGACGCCGTCCGACGCGTCGTCGAGAGCCGCTCGCTCTTCAGGTACAAGGGCGACGTCGCGACGGGCACCGTCGCCGACTTCGAGCACGCCGCGTGCGACGCGTTCGGCTGCCGATATGCAGTCGCAGTCGCCAACGGTACGGCGTCGTTGCGCTGTGCGCTCGCCGCGCTCGGTGTCGGTTGCGGTGACGAAGTGGTCGTGCCGGCGTTCACGTTCATCGCCACGGCCAATGCTGTGATCGCCGCCGGCGCGGTACCGGTCTTCGCCGAGGTCGACGACACGCTCGGTCTCGATCCGAGTGCCCTCGACGACTGCATCACCGACCGGACAGCCGCAGTGATTGCGGTGCACCTCGAGAACGTCGCTTGCGATCTCGATGCGATCATGGCTGTGACCAACGCCCGCGGCGTGCCCGTCATCGAGGACACCGCACAGGCGATGGGAGCGACGTATCGCGGCCAAGCACTCGGGACGATCGGCGCGCTCGGTGCGTTCTCGCTGCAACAGGAGAAGAACATCACCGCTGGCGAAGGTGGGTTGGTGGTGACGAACGACGAGGCGCTCTACCTGCGCGCGACGCGCTACTCCGACCAGGGCGGCCAATTCGTGACGAGCTACATGAGCACCCGCGGCGATGAGCTCACCGAGTCGTTCGCCGGAGAGAACTTGCGAATGGGCGAGCTCGCCGGCGCGGTGGCGGGCGTGCAGCTCGGACGGCTGCCGGCGGTGCTCGGCGCGCTGCGAGCCAACAAGTCACGCATCCTCGATGCCCTCGGTGACGTCCCGGGGCTCGTACGCCGCCGGCGTCCCGATCCGCAGGGCGACGGCTCGTCGAGCATCACCTGGTTCCTGCCCGACGTGACAACGGCCAAGAAGTTCGCGGCTGCGCTCCGTGACGAGGGTGTGCCGTGCGCGCAGATGTACCGCGGTCGCCCGGTGTACCTCACTCCCTCGATCCTCGAGCGCCGAACGCCCTCCGGCCGAGGGGGACCCTGGAACTGCGCGGAGCATCCCACGGATCGCACCTACTTCGAAGGGTTGTGCCCGCAGACCGAGGCCCTCGTGGCGCGGTCGGTGATCGTGCCGATCGGAGTCGCCTACTCGGAGGCAGACTGCGACCACGTTGCCGCGTCGGTGCGAGCGGTTGCCGACAAGCTCCTCACGTGACGACGATTCGATTCGCGGTCGTCGGGTGTGGCACGGCGGCCAACCACATCCATCTGCCGCTGTTGCGGGCCGCCGGCGTCGAGGTCACCGTGTTCGCCAGCCGCAGTCGCAGCTCGGCCGAGGCGACATGCGAGCGTTGGGGGAGCGGTCGAGTGGTCGACGCGTGGACCGACGCCGTGGTCGACGGCGAAGTGGACGCGGTGCTCGTGACGACGCCCAACGCACAACACCGTGATGTCGCCGTTACCGCTGCCACGGCAGGCAAGCACGTGCTCGTCGACAAGCCGATCGCGTGCACAGTTGCCGACGCGGACGACATGATCGCCGCGGCAACCGCAAACGGCGTCGTGCTGACGCCGTTCCAGAACACACGCTTCGCGGCACCGTTCGTCGCGGCCCACGACGTCGTCACCGAAGGGCGGATCGGTGACGTCACCGGTGTTCGCGCCGCCTTCGGTCACGGCGGTCCCCAGGCATGGGCCCCGAACGCCGATTGGTTCTTCGAGCGGGCGCGCTCGGGCGGCGGCTGCCTCGTCGATCTCGGTGTGCACGTCATCGATCTCGTCCGCTACGTCACCGGTGACGACATCGTGTCGGTGGCGGCCGAGCTCAACGGCCGGGCGGGTGACGTCGAGACCGACGCACAGCTCGTCGTGCGACTGAGCGGCGGAGCGATCGGCACCATCCACGCGAGCTGGTCGTCGCGTCCGGGTCCGGACCATCAGCTCACTCTGATCGGCACGGACGGCACAGTGCACCTCGACGGCGGCACGCCGCTGACGGTGTTCCCTGTCGACGGCGAGCGTGAGCGCGTCGAGCTCCCGGCAGGTTCGGGCTCGCCGCTCGACGAGTTCCTCGCCGCCGTGCGCGGCGAACGCGATCCATCAGTGACGGCAGCCGACGGACGCGCGGCGATCGCGGTGGTCGAAGCTGCGTATCGGTCCGCGGCAAGTGGTCGGCGCGAGGCGGTCGGGTGACCGTGCTCGACATCGGCTTCGGGTCCGCGATCATCACGCCGCCGCTGCCGGTGCAGCTTGCCGGGTTCATCGAAGACCAGCCGGCCACCGAGGTCCACGACGACCTGGAGGTGCGGGTGCTCCTCGTGCGCGGCGACCTCGGTTCGGTCGCGCTCGTCGTGTGCGACTTGATCGGCATGTCACGCGGGTTCGCGTTGCCGATCCGCCAGGCCGTCGCCGGCGCGCTGGGGCTCGAGCTCGGGGCGGTGCTGACATCGTGCGTCCACACGCACGCCGGCCCCAGCACGATCGCCGGCAGCGAGCGAGTCGGCTGGGTCACCCCGGAGGGGTACCGCGAGCTGCTGGTCGAGCGCGCGGTGGACGCCGCGGTGGCGGCGAAGGCAAGCGCGCAGCCGGGCGGGCTGCGCGCGGGCCGATGGGCGCTTCCCGACGGGTTGTCGATCAACCGACGCGGACACCCCTACGAGCCGACGTTCGCCGTGCTCGACGCCATCGACGTCGACGGGGCCCGCATCGGTTCGTTGGCGAACATCGCGGTGCACCCGGTTGCGCTCGGACCGGAGTGCCTGGCCGTGTCGAGCGACTGGGTCGGTTCGTTTCGTACCGCGTTGGAAGGACGCGCTGGCGGGCAAGCCGTGCTGCTGTCCGGCGCGCTGGGTGACGTGAACCCACATCACGTCCACCGCCAGAACAACGACTGCACCCGGGACGGCTTCGCGGAAGCGGAGCAGCTCGGACGCGACCTCGCCGAGGTCGTCGACGATGTCCTCGGTGAGGCCGAGCCGCTCGAGACCGACGGCCCGCGGATCGAGCGTCACGACACCATCGCCGTCGAGCTCGGCGCGTCGCTGATCACAGCCGGTCGGGAAGGTCGTACCGTCGAGCTCGAACTGGTCGAGTGGTCGCTCGGGCCGCTGCGGTTGGTGTCGGTGCCCGGGGAGGCGTTCCACGCCCTCGGCCGAGCCATCGAAACGAGCAGGGACGGTCACGTCCTCGTCGCCGGGCTCGCGCCGGAGTGGCACGGCTACCTGCCGTCGCCGTTCACCGATGGGTACGAGGAATCGATGAGTTACGGCCGCGCGGCAGTCGCGGCAATCGCCCACGCACTGACCGGCTGAGTTCGCGTCTGTCAGTTGATGACGCGGCGGCGGAATCCACCCAGCCCGCGCCGACGGCTGCGGGTGAAGGCGTTCCACAACACCAGCACGATCACCGCGCCCACGGTGGCTCCGAACAAGCCGACGCCATCCGTGTCGCCGAAGAGCACATTCGCCAGCAACGCTCCGACGAACGAGCCGACGAGGCCCAGTACCAGCGTCGCCAGCAATCCCATCGGATCACGTCCTGGAACGATGAGCCGTGCGAGGAGTCCAGCGATGAGTCCGATGAAGAGCCAGGCGATGATGGTCATTCGCTGACAGTGCCCTCGGAGCGCGCGGGCGAACCCACCGAGGCGCCACGCTGCATGGCCTCCCAGACGCGCATCGGCGAGAACGGCGGATCGAGATGGCGGACGCCGAAGGGGGAGAGGGCGTCGACCACGGCGTTCCAGATCGCGCCGACGGAACCCGTCGTACCGGATTCGCCGATTCCCTTCGCGCCCAGCGGGTTGCGCGGGGTCGGCGTCACCGTGTGGGCAGTTCGGAAGGACGGCAGATCCGCGGCGGATGGCACCAGATAGTCGACCAATGTGGCGGTCAGCGGATTGCCGTCCTCGTCGTACTGCATCTCTTCGAACAGCATCTGCGCGATGCCCTGGGCGAGACCGCCGTGCACCTGACCGGTCGCGAGCATCGGGTTGATCACGGTGCCGCAGTCGTCCACGGCGACGAGGTCGCGCAGCGTGACCGCGCCTGTCTCTCGGTCGATTTCGACGACCGCGACGTGGCAGCCGAACGGGAACGTGCCGTCCTGGGTGAAGTCGGTCTCGTGGGCGAGCCGTGCGCCCCGAGCCGTCGCCGCGACAGCGAGCTCGGACCACGAGAGCGCGCGCGCCGGTACGCCGCTGACCCCAACGCGGCCGTCGTCGAACAGCACGACGTCGTCCGCCGCAGCTTCCAGGAGGTCGGCGGCAAGCGCGCGGGCCTGACCCAGGACCGCCTCGGCGGCCTCGAGCACCGCGGAGCCGCCGAGCTGCAGTGAACGGGACCCGAACGTGCCGGTGCCGTGGTCCACGCGAGCGGTGTCGGAGTGCACGACGTGCACGGACTCGAACGGCACGCCGAGCGTGGCGCTGACGATCTGAGCCCACACCGTCTCGTGCCCTTGCCCGTGCGGCACGCTGCCGGTCGTCACGACGACGGATCCATCGTCCCGAAGCTCGACCGCGCCGAACTCCGACCCGTTGCCCGACGTCTCGACGTAGCAGCCGATGCCGATGCCGAGCAGCGGCGTAGACGGGTCCTGTCGCCGGGCCCGCTGTTCGGCGCGAAGGGCGTCGTAGCGGGCCAGCTCCAACGCGGCATCGAGTGCGGCGCCGTAGTCGCCGGTGTCGTAGACGGCTCCGGTCGCAGTGGTGAACGGGAACTCGGCCGGCGTCGGGAAGTTGCGCCGCCGGATCTCGGCCGGATCCATCTTCAACTCCGCGGCCACGAGATCGACGGCGCGTTCGCAGAGTGACGCCGCTTCCGGGCGCCCTGCGCCGCGGTAGGGCCCGGTCGGCGTGGCGTTGGTGACCACGGTCGACGCGCTGAAGTCGTGGCGACGCCACTTGTAGACGCCTGCGGACATGAAGCGGGTGACGAGCGGGATGAACGTGCCGCGGACGGGATACGCACCGACGTCGGCCGCGCCTCGGATGTGGAGCGCACCGAGCGTGCCGTCGCGGCGGGCGCCAACGGCGATGTCGTGCGTCTGGGCGCGGCCGTGCGTCATCGTGAGGAGGTTCTCGGTGCGCGTTTCGACCCATCGCACCGGTCGGCCGAGCCGCGGCGCGAGGGCGGCGATGACGATCTGTTCGGCCGACGTCCCGCCCTTCGCGCCGAACCCGCCACCGATCCACGGCGCGCGCACTCGGATGCGATCCGCCGGAAGCCCGAGCATCGCGCTGAGCTCTTCGCGCACCCCGAAGACGCCCTGCGTGGACGCCCACACCGTGAGAGAGCCGTCTGTCTCTGGAATCGCCAGCAGCCCGTGGGGCTCCATCGTCACCGGAGCGAGTCGAGGGTGGTGCAACCGTGCACGAACAACGACGTCGTCGCCGTCGAAGAAGTCGTCAGGGATCTCGTGCAACCGTCCGCCGACGATGTTCGTGCCGTGGTCCGGGAACAACGTCGGAGCACCGTCCGCGAGTGCGGCCTCCGCGCCGACGATCGCCGGTAGCGGATCGATGTCGAGCATCACCGCGTCGGCGCCGTCGACGGCCGCGGCCTGCGAGTCAGCGACCACGACAGCGACTGCCTCACCGACGAACCGCACCCGGTCGACGGCCAATGGAGGACGTCCGAGTGCGCCGTGGCCCTGCGCGGGGAGTCCGAGGTCTTCGCCGGTGAAGACGTGGAGGACGCCGGGTACGGACAGCGTGTCGGAGGCGTCGATCGAACGAAGCGTGCCGTGCGCAACCGGGCTACGGACGAACACCGCGTGGACCGCGCCGTCCAACGGAAGATCAGCGACGAACTGCGCCTCGCCGGTGAGCAACGCGGGATCCTCGACGCGTTGCACGTCGTGCCCTAGCACCGTCCTGGTCATCGTGGGGGAAGATAGAGCCCGTGGATGCACTGCGAGAGCGGCTCGTCCAACTCGCCGGCGAAGGTGCGACGATCACGTACGAGGAGTTGCGGCGCGAGCTCCGACTCGAAGGTGATCTCGTACCGCTGCTGAGGGCGCTGTCGGTGGCGGAGGACGACGCAGGTCGCGGCCTGCTCACCGCGGTGGTCGTGCGCGCGGACACACAGCTGCCTGGCGACGGATGGTTCCGGCTGGCCCAGGAGCGAGGCCGCAACGGCCGCGACCGCCGTGCAACCTGGAACGACGAACGTTCTCGTCTCCAGAAGCTTCACGACCGCTGAGCAGGAGCTCGGGCCCCTCACTCAGGGGGCGGGAGCCGGTGGCGCCAGCGTTGGTGCGGTACTTCTGTCCATTCCATGTCCGGCGTCGATGCCGAGACCCACTCGGCGTACCGACGGGCTGAGGGAGCGGCGGTGATGCCGTGGACGAGGACGCTGACCGTGACGGTCACCGTGATCGTCAACACGAGGGTCGCGACGTGGGGAAGCTGTGCACCGTCGACCACGACGACGCCGAACACGATCGACGCAAGACCTCTCGGCCCGAACCATCCGAGGAACACAACGGTCGGTGGGCGAGCCTGCGAACCCACCATCGCGATCGCGACCGGGATCATGCGAACAACGGTGAGGCTCAGCACTGCGTACACGACGTGGTGCAGTTCGATGTCGGACCACAACGCACCGAGGACGGCCGCACCGAACACGATGAGCGTCACGCCGTTCAACACGCTGCCCACCAGCTCACTGAACCCGGACTCGTCCGCGGTCACATGGGACAGCCGTCCGTAGACGACACCGCCTACGAACGCGGCGATGAAGCCGCTTCCGCCGCGGGCGTCCGCCAGCCCGAAGGCGGCCACCGCCGAGACCACGGGGACGACCGGCGCCCAGTGCGGCGCGATCCACCCACGAGCGCGTGCGGCGCGCACGACGTAGGCCGCAACGGCACCCGCGACCACGCCACCCGCGACACCCCAGCCGATCGCTTCGGCCACCAGTCGCATCGCGTGCGCACCACCGGAGGCTCCCGCTTCCGTCTCGGCGATTGCCAGCGCGATCGTCAACAGCGGCACGCACAAACCGTCGTTGAGCCCGCTCTCGATGTTGAGCCCTTGACGAACGCGCGAAGGAAGGGACTCGTCGGTGACCACCGCTTGTCCCAGCGCTGCATCGGTCGGAGCGAGGACGACGGCGAGCACGAGTGCCTCCGACCACGTCAGCTCGCGCAGCACACCAAGGGCGACGAGCGTCCCTGCAACGATGGTGAGCGGTAGACCGATGCCGAGGAGTCGAGCGGGCACGGAGTACTCGCGGCGCAGTGCGCGCAGATCGATGCGCGAGGCGTCGGCGAACAACACGATCACCAAGGTGGCCTCGGCCAAGCCGCTCACGAGGTGCTGGTCGGACGCGAGATCGAGCCAGCCGAGACCCGCACTGCCGACCACGAACCCGGCACCGACGAACACCATCGGCGCGGTGATCGACGTTCCCTCGAGACGATTGGACAGCGCTGCGTACAGCAGGAAGATCGCCGCAACGACGACGAACCCCGTCCCGTCCACGACGGGAGCATGACACGGCGGTGCCGTGCGCCGTCGTACAACCGCGAACTCGGACGGTCGAGCGGGGGAGTAGACGCATGACCACGACCACGCCGATCCCTGTCGCTTCCATCATCGACCTGTCGACGCGCTCGGTGGGCCTCGAGCGCGAGACCGGCAACGCCGTGTTCATGCCCTCGCGCACGGGCGGGCCCCCGGCGCGTCTTCCCGGCTACACGGTGAGCGTGTGGTTCGCAGAAGGCGATTCACCCCACGCCGGCGAGTTGCACCCGGATGCGGACGAGCTGCTCTACAGCGTCTCGGGCCGCATCGAGATCATCCTCGAGCTGACCGACGGTGAACGTCGGGTGCAGATCGGCCCGGGCGAGGCCGCGGTCGTGCCGCGCGGGACCTGGCATCGCATCGAGATGAAGGAGCCGGGACAGATCCTCAACATCACGCCCGGCCCGAACGCCGACTGGCGCCCGCTCTCGTAGCCTGGAGGTATGTCCCGGCGGATTGCGTTGCTGCTCGGCGCGCTCGCGGTCGTCAGCGCGTGCAGCAGTTCGGCGCAAGCCGCCCACGTGCCCGTGGTCAGCTCGGCGCCGCCGACGACCTCGACCACCACCTCGACCACGACCACAACGATCCCGACGACGACCACGGAGCCGCCGACCACCACGGCGCCGGCCCCGCCCCCCAACGGTCGTCACGTGATGGAGCAGGAGTGGATTCCGTTCGGCGTGGCGGGCGACGTCACGCTGCATTTCCCTGCGTTCCACGTCGAGCACGTCGGCTTTCACGAGTCGAACGACGAGGGCGCGCAACAGATCGACCCGCTCCCGGGCATCGACGCGACGGTGTTGCCGGATCGCGGACGCGGCAACAACCCGCAGGGCGCGGCGGACGTCGTCGTCGAGCCGGGCATGGAGATCCGATCGCCGGTCAGCGGCACGGTGCGCAACGCCAACGCCTACACCTTGTACTGCGACTACACCGACGACCTCGTCGTGATCACGCCCGACGATCACCCGTCCTGGCGGGTGAAGATCCTCCACATCCTCGGGCTCGAGGTGGCGCCGGGCGACCGAGTCGAGGCGGGCAGCACCGTGATCGCCGACCACGCGCACCAGTTGCCGTTCGCGTCGCAGGTCGACGACATTCGCACCGCCGACCCGGCGTGGCCGCACGTGCACATCGAGGTGACCGATCCGTCGATCCCGAACGTCCCCAACGGCGGCAGCGGCAGCGAGAACTGCAACTGAAGGTCAGTTGCTGAGCGAGTTCGCGTCGCGAGTGAAGCTGGTGGACGCGGTCGAGCCCAGGAACGAGATCGCCGCGATGCACACGACCGCGATCAGCGCCAGCAGAAGCGCGTACTCGACCAGTGATGCACCGTGGTCACGGTCGCCGAACCGGACGCGCATCCAGACGCACAACATCTCGAGCCCTGACGCCATCGTCCGAGCTTTCGCTGCGACTGCGACGCGGGCTGGCTGGAGGGCTGGCCGCGCGACGGCGACACCGGGGTTCCTGCCCGATGCAGGAACCCGATGGCGCCGATCACTGCTTGTACGCCCTCCCCGTCGGCCACGATTCGACACCCAATGAGGCGTGTACAGCTTTCTTCAGGTATCTCCGGCTTCGCTGCGGAGGGCGAAGCGACGTTAAGTGATGCTTAGGGTTTGTGCCGGCATGTGTCGGTGAACGCACCGATCATGGCGACTCGGCCACACCCTGCCGGCTACCGCTGCGCCAAGGCGCTCCGCGAGCTGGGATTCGAATCGAGCGCGATCGCGGACTCGTTGCGGCTCCGCTTGGCGCTCGACACCGGCGAGATCGAGGCGGTCTTGTCCTTTCCCGTCACACCGCCCGACGGCACGCCGTTGGTCGATGGCCGTGACGTGGTCGTCGACCTCACCCGACCCGTCGCGGAACAACCGCGTCGGCGTCGTAGCGACGTCGACGCGACCTGACCCGGTCAGAGTCGCTCGGCCAGGGACACGATGATCCCCTCGGGACCGCGCACGGACGCCATGCGCCACACGCCCTCGTGCTCGGCGACGCCCCCCACCAACTGATAGCCGTCTGCCTCCAGCTGGTCGACCAGGTCCAGTAGGCGATCCACCTCGAAGGCCACGCTGCGCAACCCCAGTTCGTTGTGCATGGCGTCGGGCGATCCCGGTGCGTTGTTCGGCCGAATGAACGTCGCCAGCTCCAGCGCGGTTCCACCGTCGGGCGCTCGCAGATAGACCATCTCGGTACACGCGTCCGGTAGGCCGACGACGGTGTCCAGGAAGTCGCCCTCCAGCACGGTGCGGCCGTCGATCTCGAAGCCGAGGCCGACGAAGAAATCGGTGACGGCGTCGAGGTTCGCGACCGTGATGCCGACGTGATCAAAGCGCCGAATCGGCGACATGGGCTCCTACTCCGTGTTGAGGCGTCCGACGAGCTCGCGCGCGAGCGCGTCGTTGCCGATGAGTTCGACCCCGGCGAGGTCGACGCGCTTGTAGAGCGCGAGCAGCAGGTCGGACGCGGCGCCGCGGATGGCGACGTCACCCTTCGCGTGGATCGGCTCGACGCGTCCGTCGCTGTGCACGAACCACTCGCCCTCCGTGTCGGTGCAGTGCAGATGCACCGTCCCGAGGATCGGCTTGTCGAGGCTCACACTCCACGGCAACTGGACGGCGAGCATCTCGTCGATCGAGTCGGATGCGACCTCCGGCTCGATCGGATCCGGGTTCGTCGACGTTGCTGCGTTCTGCAGGTCCCACCGATGAATCGCCGCTTCCTGCACCTGGTGCCGTCGGATGAACCCGACAGAGTGATCGGACTCCTCGAGCGCCCACGTCCACACCTGCACGTCCTCGCCGGTGGACTTCAAGACGTCGACCATGTGATCCGCCTGCGCCTGTCCCCACGTCAGCAGGTCGTTGTAGGCCGTCGGCCGCGACGGCTTCGTCTTCTCGGCGTCGTCGGGACCGGTGGCGCGACGCTCGATGATCGTGGTCCAGAACCAGTGCACCTCGCCCAAGTGCCACACGAGGTCCGCGATCGACCAACCCGGACAGCTCGGGACACCGAGATCGGGATCAGCGTCGTTGGCGGCGGCGTAGAAGCGGTCGGTCTCGCGACGGATGGCAGCGAGGTGATCCAACATGCGCCGGACCCTACAGGGCGACCCCACCGACGCCGGGTGTACTACGCGTCAGCGTCGCCGCTCACGGGAAGTCCATTGCGGCGGTCGTCTCCACCTCCACGCCGGCCAACAAGCTGGCGGCGCGGTGTGCGAGGGCCACCAGCGTGAGCGTCGGGTTGTAGCCCGATGAGGTCACGAAGACCGACGAGTCGGCGCAGAGCATGTTGGGCACGTCGTGGAACCGGCTGTCGCCGTCGACGACCGAGGTTCGAGCGTCGTGGCCCATCCGGCACGTGCCCATCGTGTGCCGCGAGGAGGGCGCGATCCCGAGCGGCGACACGCTGTGCAGGTCGAGGTCACCTTGCGGTGGCGACGTCGTCGAGAACGCGAAGTCGGCGCCGGCGTCGCGCATGAGCTGTTCCATGATCGGCGCGAAGTGATCCGACGCGACCAGCTCGTGCTTGTGCGGGTTGTAGGTGACGCGACCGGCCGCGAAACCCCATGCGTCGACCACCCTCGGATCGAGGTCGACCGCGTTCTCGTGCTGCGGGAGGTCCTCGGCTTGCATCGTGAACGCGAACAAGCGATCGCGGATCGCGGAGTCCCGCATCGACACGGCGTGCTGGGGTCCCGGCGGATACGTGGCGGCTTCTTGGAGCGGGTTGCCGCCGCCGCCGTGCTCGACCGTCCCACCGCGGATCCAGGGCAAACCCGATTCCTTCGCCTTCAGCATCTCCTCGGGTCCGGGGACGATGAAGTCGTCGTGGTGGTGCGTCACCGCGCGTCCCCGCTCGGCGTGCAGCGAGAACGGGAAGATGCCGACCGAGAACGTCTGGTAGTGGTACATCAGGAATCGGCCCACGAGCCCGGACGAGTTCGCAACGTCCGATCGCAGGAGCAGGCGCGGTGTCTCGAACGCGCCTCCGGCCACGACCACGTGCCGCGCTCGTACCTCGCGCTCGACGTTTCCGGCGGCGATGTCCAAGTACTTCACGCCGGTCGCGGTGCGGCCCGACGCGTCGAGCACCACTGTGGTCACGTACGACTCGGGGCGCACCTCGCACTTGCCCGTTCTCAGTGCACGTCGCAACGACGAGATCGGGTCGCCCTTCGCATGGATCGGACAACCGAAGTGGCCGCAGAAACCGCAGTTGTTACACGGCGGACGGCCGTCGTAGTAGATCGAGTTCACGCCCGTCGGCGCGCGGTACGGATGCAGCCCCCGCTTCGCCGCCGCCTCGGACGTCAGAAGCGCCCCGAACATGTCCGGACCGGGCGGCATCGGGTACGGGCTGCTGCGCCAGGCTTCGAACGGGTTCTTGCCCGCGTCGCCGGCGACGCCGATCAGCCGCTCGGCGATGGCGTAGTGCGGCTCGAGGTCGGCGTATTGCACCGGCCAATCCGCGACGCGTGCTCCGTCGACCGGACCGCGGGCCGACAGGAGGTGGAAGTCCTCTTCGCGGAAGCGGGGGAGCTTGCCGTCCGCATGGAAGCCGCCACCCCCGACCGTCGACGGCAGGTTGTTGACCTCGCCGCTGAACAGGCGCTCGCCGTCGCTGTCCGTACGGCGATACGTGCGCGGCTCGAGGAACGGGTCGGGCCCGAGGAACCACCGACGCAGGAATTTGATCTCGTCGTTGCTCAGGTCACCGGAGGGCTCGTACGGCGGCTGCAACGACACGAGGTGGTTGCGGCCCTTCTCGAGGATGATCACGGACCAGCCTGCCGCCGTGAGCACGTCGGCGAAGGTGGATCCACCCGGTCCGGATCCGACGATGACGGCGTCGCAGTCGAAGTCAGCCACGTTGCTCCGGCCGGATCTCGAGCTTCTCACGGCTCTCGACCTCTTCTTTGGTGTAGCCGCGCGGCTGGATGTCACCGATCCAGCCGATCATCGTCCATCCGACGCGATCACGGTTGCCGCCGTACACGGGATCGCCGTACATGCCCTCACACGCGTGCTCGTACAACAAGCTCTTGAACTCGGGCACGGAGTCGATGCGCCGGTCCTGTTCCTCGGCGTTGGCGCGCGTGAAGTCTCGGCCGAGCACCTTGAGCCCCTCGCGGTACACCTGTTGCAGCCCGAGGACGGATCCGTTGAACTCGCGCTCGGGCATCCCCTTCGACCCCTCGATGCGGGTGCGCCACGCCAGCTCTTCCATCGGGCCGAGCGGCATCCACTTCTCGAAGCTCGCTTCGCCACCCCATCGGCCCGAGAACGGCCCGCCGGCATGGATGCGCGGCGGGTCGAACGTGAACGCGCCGAGAAGCGTGTCGATGTAGTCCGCCGCGCCCGCAGCCGCGGCGCCGGGACAACCGTCGTCGTCGGGCGGGATCAGGCGGTCGACGGCGGCCGCGATGATCGCGAGCTCCTGCTCGCTGAAGAAGGCTGGCATCGCCTACGACTGTGTCAGTTCGTAGGACCCGCGCGCGTCCAAGGTGCACGACCAGCCGGGTGCAACCGACACAACGGTGAATGCTTCCTCGACGAGAGCGGGCCCGGCGATCGACGCGCCGCCGCCGAGAACCCGTCCGTCATAGACGGGGGTGTCCACGAATTCGGTTCCCCAGTACACGGGTCGGGCGCCCTTCTGCGCAGTCGACGCGTCCGCGACGTTGCCGAGCTCGGCGAGGTGACCGGGTTTCGTGGTTGCGCCTCGAGCGATGAGCCGCAGGCCGCGCACCTGCGGTTGCTGGTTGCGGAAGGCGAAGCCGCGGTCGGACTCGTGCAGGTCGTGGAACCGTTCCGTCAGGTCGAGCAGGCCACCTTCGATGATCTCCTGGCCTTCCGGACACGGCACCGACATGTCGGAGTTCTGGCCTCCGTAGGCCATCTGCACGAACAGATCCTGGGTCACCGCGCCATCGGGAAGGCCGGCGGGCGCCAGCTCCTTCGCCGCCTCCTCGACGAGCTCCCGCATCAATCCGCGCAGGTGCTCGACGTCGACCTGGCTGATCGGTGTGACGTAGGAGCGCAGCATGTCGACGACGTAGTCGGCCACCAGCAGTCCGAGTGCGGAGAACGCAGGCGCCGACTTGGGTACGAGCACACGGGCGGCGCCGAGCTCGGTGGCGAGGGCGCATGCATGCAGCGGCCCGTTGCCTCCGTAGGCGATCATCGCCAGGTCGCGTGGGTCGGCACCGTACGACGACAGCACCCGACGCATCGCATTTGCCATGTTGGCGTTGACGATGCGCTCGATGCCCCAGGCCGCCTCCACGACGTCGACGCCCAACGGTTGCGCGACATCGCGCTCGATCGCCGACCGCGACGCGGCGACGTCGAGCGTCATGCGCCCGTCGGCGAAGGTGTCGACCGGGAGGTAGCCGAGCACCGCATCGGCGTCGGTCACTGTCGCGTTCGTGCCGCCACGGCCGTAACACGCGGGACCCGGTTGCGAACCTGCGGACTCCGGTCCGACGAGCAGCGCGCCCTGGCGCACGCGCGCGATCGATCCGCCGCCCGCACCCACGGACTGCACGTCGACCATCGGGATCCCGATGTAGTAGCGGTAGCGCCAGTTGCGATCGGTCTTCACCTCGGGCCGCCCACCGCGCACGAGGCAGATGTCGAACGACGTGCCGCCCATGTCGACGGCCACGAAATCCGGTGCACCCGCCGCCGTCGCTGCAACCGCGGAGCCCATCACACCGCCGGTCGGACCCGAGCCGAGCAGCGTGACCGCGCGCTTGGCGACGTAATCGGGCGGCATCACACCGCCGGTCGCCTGCATGATCAGGACCGAACCGCTGTAGCCCGCGTTGCGCAACGACTCGACGAGCTGCCTGGTGTACTTCGCGATGCGGGGCGCGACGTACGCGTTCACCAAGGTGGTGGAGACGCGCTCGAACTCGGGACCGGCGGACATCACCTCGTGCGACAGCGACACGTGCTCGACATCGGGGAACTCTTCGCGGATCAGTTCGAGCGTGCGGTTCTCGTGATCCGGATTGACGAACGAGAACAGGTACATCACCGCGATGGACGTGCAACCGAACTGCCTGAGGCGTTTGATCCCCGCCCGCACCGCGTCTTCGTCGAGTGGCTGCAGCTCCTCACCGTCGTAGGCGCACCGTTCGGGGATGGGGATCCTGACGCGGCGGCGGGCGATCGGGATCGGAGCGGGATACGACGGGTCCCAGATCGCTTCCTTGTGCACGCGCCGCATCTCGATCTCGTCGCGGTGGCCGTGCGTCACGAGCAGGCCCGTGTTCGCGCCATTCATCTCGATCATCGTGTTGTCGGCAGTGGTCGTGCCGTGGACGACGATGTCGAGCTGCCGGCAGAACTCCTCGAGCGACAATCCGAAGCGCTCGGCGAGCTGGCCGACGCCGTTCATCACGCCGACGGACTGGTCGTCGAGCGTCGTCGGTGTCTTGTCGAGCACGACCTCACCGGTCGGCGTCACACAGATCAGATCAGTGAAGGTGCCTCCGACGTCGCACCCGATGCGATACCCCGTCACGCAGCCTCGCGGCGGCCGGCGCGCAGCTTCTCGGTGGCCTGCTCGTCGACGGCGAGCGTCAGGTCCTCGAGCGATCCCGTGAGCACCACGCCGTAGTCGCGCTCCGCACCGGCGAGCGACACGTACTCGTCGAGCACGTCGTCGAGGACGGCCTGCGGCTCGCGGTCGAGCGGGTCGCCCCACCCACCGCCGCCGCCGTAGTCGTAGTTGAGCTTCTGGCCCGCCGTCATCGGCACCCAGTCGGCCGTGTGCTGCACGACGTAGGGATCGTCGGACTGGTAGCGGATCGTGAGCTTGTTGGGCTCGCCCGGCTTGCCGCCGCAGATGCCCGGCATCGGGTACTTCATGCCGACGACGTACGTGTACACCTTCGCGTCGACGCGCACTTCCTTCACGTAGTGCGAGCCGCACAGCCCGCGCCACTGGCCCGGTCCCCCCGAATCGGTGCGGTAGTCGCGCTCCCATTGCACGTGCGGGTACAGCGACTCGTTGATCTCGGCGGTCGCCTTCCACAGGTTGCCGAAGGCGGCAGCCTGTGCGCCCCACGCGTCCATGCCGCGCGCCGCGTTGCACCAGCCGGCGTAGACCTCGGCGGAGTGATCGGTGAACGTCGCGCCGGTGCGCGGGTCCACGCCGACGATGACGGTGGGGATGCCGGTCTTGTACGTCTGCGGAACGGCTTTGTCCGGCAGGACGTCCTGCATGGCGACGGCGATGACCTCACCGACGTCTGCGCCCGGGTGATGCGTCCCCGCGGACACGGGCTTGCCCGGCACGGGGTTGAGCACGCAACCGGACGGCACGACGAGCTCGATCGAGTCGAAGAAGCCTTCGTTCTTCGGAATCTCCGGATCCATCATCGCGGCGATCTGGGCGATCGTGTACCCGCGAGTGTTCCCGTACGTCGACCACGCCTGCAGCTCGGGACGCGTGTCGCTGCCCGTGTAGTCGATGACCAAACGATCGCCTGCGACGGTGATCTTCACGTGCAGGTGCACGTCGAGGTTGCCGAGCGGATCGTGGTCGACGTAGGCGTCGCCCTCGTACACGCCGTCAGGCCATGCCGCGACTTCTTCATGGAACCGTCGGGCGGCGTAGTCGATCATGTAGTCGACCGACTCCTCGACAGTGGAGACGCCATAGCGGTCGATGATCTCGCCGAGGCGGATCGCGGCGAGCTGCGCGGCGCCGATCTGGGCGCGCAGGTCCCCGATGTAGTCGGGGATGCGGTTGTTCGCCTGCAGCGCGTAGAGCACGTCGCGCCGCTCCTCGCCGCGGTCGACGACCTTCACCACCGGCCAGCGCACGCCCTCGCCCCAGATGTCGCCGGCGGTCACGTTGTAGCCGCCGGGCACACCGCCGCCCGTGTCGCCGTGGTGGCACTGGATCGAAGAGATCAGCACCATCCGCCGCTCGCCCGTGACGGGGTCGTCGGCGAAGCACGGTGCGAAGACGTTGTAGTCGGGGAGGTGCCCGCCGCCGTGGTACGGGTCGTTGGCCACGAAGACGTCGCCCTCGCGGAACTCCTGCGGGCCGAGGAAGTCGAGCGCGAACCGGACCGGTAGGGTGGAGGTGAGCATGAACTGCGGGATGCCGACCGACAGGGCGGCGAGGCGGCCGCGGGCGTCGAGGATGGTGGCGTTGCGCTCGTTCGACTGGTTCAGGATCGGTGTGGTCGCCGTGCGCGACACGTAGGTCG
>DASUCS010000160.1:0-5260 GCA_036275935.1 Acidimicrobiales bacterium | reverse complement strand
GGGGCCACGTCGAGCTCCGCGGCGTCGACGACCGAGCGGACGTACTCCTCCAACGGCACCGCCGGCAACAAGTGGAACTCGAAGTGCTGCGTCCGGCTGCGGATCGTCGGGATGACCTTTTGCGGATCGGTGGTCGCCAGCACGAACACCACGCCGGGCGGCGGTTCCTCGAGCGTCTTCAGCAAGGCCGCTGATGCCGACGCCGTGAGCATGTGCACCTCGTCGAGGATGTACAGCTTCGTGCGGCCGGGTGTCGCGAACGCGACTCGTTCGATCAGGTCACGTATGTCGTCGACCTTGTTGTTCGACGCGGCGTCGAGCTCGTGGACATCGAAGCTCGTTCCCGCCTCGATGCTGGCGCACGACTCGCACTCCAAGCACGGCTCTCCGTCGACGGGCGCGGCGCAGTTGAGGACCTTCGCGAGGACACGAGCGGTCGTGGTCTTGCCCGTTCCGCGGGGGCCGCTGAAGAGGTACGCGTGCCCGACCCGGTTCTCGCGCACCGAGTTCTGCAGCGCGGTGACGATGTGGTCCTGACCCCTGATGTCGGCGAACCGGCGCGGCCGGAAGCGTCGATAGAGGGACTGGTACGACATCAGAGGAAGACTATGACCTCTCGGTCGCGTCCCTCGCTCCGGTTGCTGACCGTACGCTTCGTCCCATGCTGCTGAACGGCGTCAATCACGTGGCGATCCTCACGAGCGACACCGAGCGTCTCGTCGAGTTCTACAGCGAGGTGTTCGAGGCGGTCGTGGACGCTCGGCTGCACGAGAGCGACGAGGTGCAGCTCACGACCATCAGCATCGGCGAGCACGCCGAGCTCAACGTGTTCCAGATCAAGGACAACCCCGAGGCCCTCCGCCAGACGCCGATGTTCGGACGGGGCCGGATCGATCACATGGGGTTGCAGGCCGCATCGCTCGACGCGTTCGAGGAGATCCGCCGGCGGCTGATCGCGCGCGGCGCCGCCGACGAGTTCGTCACGGACTTCGGTCCGATCCTCAGCCTGTTCTTCACGGACCCGGACGGGCTCGAAGGCGAGGTGTGCGTCCCGAACCCCGACGCCGTGGCCGGGGTGACGAACCCACCAGGGACGCCTGCCGCCCGCTACGTCACGACCAGCTGATCCCTCGCATCAACGAGGAGATCGTGCGATCTCGAGCGGGTGTTACGCCCACATGGCGCGGCAGGCGACGTCGCACGTCGTTCTCCGCGCCACGACTAGGGCCCCCGAGCTCTTGGCGCGGTTCGCTACCAAACGCGTCGCTGTCCGCGCCAAGAGTTGGCGGCCCTCAGCCTGCAATCGCCTGAAGCGGAGGGAGTGGGATTCGATACCGGACGGATTCGCTCTCGACCCCACGAGCTGCAGCCGGCATTTCCGGGTGGGTGTTGTTGCGCTCGTTAGCGCGCTGCGCCCTCGTGGTGGATGAGGTGCGTGAGCAGAGTCACGGTGCAGGCGACAGCACGGTCGATTCCGATGCCGTAGTCGTCGACCACGGATCGGGTGGTGAACGTTGAGATGGTCGCGGCACAGGCATCGGAGACGATCGGGGGACACGACCCTTGTCCACCGCCCTTGTGCCATGCCGCGTCGGCAATCACTTGGGTGAACGCGTGGCGGTTGTCGCGACGTCGGCGGTTGAGGGCGGCGAGCTCGGCAGGAAGGTCGTCGTCGTCGCTGGCCGTGAGTTGCCACATCGCCTTGCCGGACGTGTGATGCAGCTCGTACAGCCGCGTGATGAGGTTCGTCAGCCAGACGTCGAACGGCTCGGACGATTCGATCGCGGCGACGAGTGTCTCGTCGTAGTCGTCGACGATCTGGGCGAGCGCCTGGGCCACGAGTGAGTCGCGGCTGTCGAACAGGCGGAACACGGACCGGCGGCTGAGCTCGGCGGCAACCGCGATCTCCTCCATCGAGATCGACAGGCCCTTGTCTGCCGCGAGCCGCCGGGCGGCACGGAGCACCCGCAGCCGGCTGAGCGACTTCGGGTCGTCCAGCAGGGCGTCGAGGTCCACGCCCGCAAGATAGCACTCGACAGTGCCCTGTAGGGCATCGTATGGTGTCAGTATTGGCACTGATGAGTGCCAACTCTGACACTTCAGGGGGCGGGCATGGGAACGGTGAGTGCCAGACGCGAACAGGGCTGGCGACCAAGGTGAGCAAGCCCGATCTGCACTACGAGGTCGCAGGTACCGGACCACCGATGTTCGTGGTCGGCTTGTTGCAATGCGAGCTGTACCAGCGAACCATGCCGAAGGCGTTGACCACCGGCCTCCAGTTGGTCTTCGTCGAGCTCCCAGGAACAACGCGCTCGGGGGGCGATCCCGCCAACCTCACGTTCGGCGGTGCAGCCGAAAGCCTCGACGCGCTCAGAGCTCACTTGGGGTTCGACAAGGTCGCCGTGTTCGGGCACGCGATTCACGGGATGTTCGCGGCGGCCTACGCCAGTCGCTATCCGGCGACGACGTCGCACCTCGTGCTCACCAGCACACCGGCGCGGGTCCCCGACGACACAACCGAGGACTTCTGGCAACAAGATGCGCTCCCAGAACGCCAGGCGGCGTTCGAGCGTCAGCTGTGGTCGCTGCCCGAGGACGTGGCTCTCAACCCGTTCGCGTCCTCCGAGTCGTTCATTCAGTACCGCACAGTGATGGCGGCGGACGCGTGGTACGACCCCAGCTTCGATGCCGCCTGGCTGTGGGACGGGATCAGCGCGTCGCCCGCGCTGCTCAACCGGCTCTACAACGAGCTCGCACCCGGTTGGGACGCGGCCGCAAGGTTGTCGCAAGTGCAGGCGCCGACGTTCGTTGCCCTCGGACGATGCGACTACCGAGTCCCGTACCTCACCTGGCTACGAATCGCCGACGACCTCCGGATGGCCACAATGAAAGTGTTCGATCGCAGCAGCCACTGGCCGCCGATCGAACAGCCCGACCAGTTCGCGCAAGCCGTCACCGAGTTCGTCACGACCTGACCACCACGAAAGGGTTTGGCGCTGGCATCGGAAAGTTGGCCGAGTGCACTACTGGCCGCCGCACCACCCCGGTATTTCAAGGGCAATCGCGGTCTCCAGCGGACACCCGAAATCATGCGGAGCGGAGGGAGTGGGATTCGAACCCACGGTGGGTTGCCCCACACACGCTTTCCAAGCGTGCCGATTCGGCCGCTCTCGCATCCCTCCGAGCCTGTCCATCGGACACGCGCAGCCCCGCCCTCGCAAGTGACGGCCAGGCGGTCTGCGGCACACCGCGGGATCCGCTGAGAGCTGCTGCCTCCCGGCCCTGACTCGGTTCACGGTCCGCAGTTGCACAGGACCCGGCCGCCACGTGCGAAGGCGGGGCCTGGTTGCAGGCTACCGGTCCGCAGCGTGCCGTCTCACCTCGATCCTGGGGGACAGAACAGCCCGAGCAGGTTCTTGCACGGTGTGGGGTCGGATGGCGGGCCCGACGGCGGCGATGGTGGCGGGTTGTTCGGCGAGGGCACGCCGGGGAACGACGCGTCGCCAGAGCCGGAGTTGCCGGTGCCGTCGGACGAAGTCGGGGGCGCAGGGCGATGCACACCATCGAGCGAGATCGCCTCGCTGGCCTGGTCGAACTGCGTGAGCGTGCGGTCCGGGTAGTCGCGCTCGAGTCCCGCCTGCGCGTAGTTGAACGCCTGCTGCGCGGTGGGTCCCGCGCCGAGCCGTTCGAGCAGCGCCTGGTGGACGAGGTACTCGTCCAGATACGACCGATCGAACGACTCGTTCTCGTAGGCCAGGCTGTTGGCGTCGGCGGCCGCGGTGAGGATGCGGCCCGGTGCCATCAGCTCCGTGAATCCACCGCCGTAACACGCGGCCATCACGATCCACGTGTCGCGCGCTGGCAACGACTGGAGCTGCGACGCGAGGTACCAGTCGGGCAGCACGCCTCCGTCCGCCGCCACGATCGCCTCGGTGTTGTCGGAGAGCTTGCGGACGTGGCCGGCGTAGAAGATCACGACCGTGGAGTCGGGTTTGGTCACATTCACGATCCACTGCAGCGCGTCGTTGATGGCGGGAGTGCTCGCGTCCGCATCGAGCAGCGTGCGCACGTTCGCGTCGGGCACGCCGTACATGGCGAGCACGTCGGACATGTCCTCCGCGTCGGGGACGGCACCCTGCAGGTCGGAGGAGGTGCCGGGATAGTCGTTGATCCCGATGATCAATCCGTAGACAGTCTTGGCCGCCTCGGTCGTCGGCCCGCGCAGGACCGGATCCCGACCGCGCTGCAGAGCCGCTCCGACGACGTTCTGGGAGGTCTCGCCCGCCGGTGCGAACCCGTCGGGCGGCTGGATCGCGTGCTCTTGCCGGGGAGGCGGTGGTGGCGGCGGCGGCGTGACGACCACGGGCGCGGCAACCTCGGGGTGGTGCACGGCCGGCGTCGGACCAACTGCGGTGGCGACACGTTCGACGCCAGGGGCAGGTGCGAGCTTGGCCGGCAGGGCGAGGACACCCGCGAGGACCATCGAGAGGGCAACCAGCAACAGGCGGTTCGCGCGCTGACCGCCCATTGCCCTGGTTGCCTCCCGAAACCAGCGATGTGGATCCCGGCCGGACGGCCCCAGCGCCGCCCGAACGTTGCCAATGGAATTCGCCGTGTCGCTGCACGTTTCCTGCCCGGTACGTTCACGCCGTGGACGACGACGCGGCGATGGCGGTGGCGCTCGAGGAGGCCACCGCCGCGACCGAGCACGGGGATGTGCCGATCGGCGCGGTCGTCGTCGTGAACGGCGAGATCGTTGCTCGCCGTCACAACGAGCGCGAGCGCACCGGCGACCCGACCGCCCATGCGGAGGTGCTGGCGATCCGAGCCGCCGCCGCCACGGTCGCGGACGGATGGCGCCTGGTCGATGCGACGGTGGTGGTGACCGTCGAGCCGTGTCCGATGTGTGCGGGAGCGCTGCTGGCAGCTCGGGTTCGGCGGGTCGTGTTCGGAGTGCCCGATCCCAAAGCGGGCGCGTGCGGGTCCGTCTACAACCTGTGCGCCGACCCGCGTCTGCACCACGAGATCGAGGTCGTCCACGGCGTCCGCGCCGACGAGTGCGCCGCACTCGTCACGGACTTCTTCGCCGGAAAGCGCTGACCAGCGTATCTGTGGCGGAGGGTGTGGGATTTGAACCCACGGTGACCCGGAGGCCACAACGGCTTTCGAGGCCGCCCCTTTCGTCCACTCAGGCAACCCTCCGTCGTCGACGTTACTGGGGGCTGCGAAGGTCGGCGAAGAAGGAAGCGACGAGCGCGGC
>DASUCS010000159.1:0-2932 GCA_036275935.1 Acidimicrobiales bacterium | reverse complement strand
GGCGACGTCATCTGGTGCGACACCGGCATCACCGTCAACGGCTACGACTCCGACTTCGGTCGCACGTGGACGGTCGGAACCGCCCCGACCGCCGAGCAGCGCGATCAGTTCCGTCGATGGAAGGACGTGATCGACACGGTGCTGGCCGTCGTCAGGCCGGGCGCCACCGGCGACGACCTCACCCGCGCCGCTCGTGCCGCCTACGGGACCGAGCGCACCCCCTGGTTGTCGCACCTGTACCTCGCCCACGGCATCGGCGTCGACAGTGCCGAGGCACCGTTCATCGGTACCGATCTGGGACCGACCGTCGACGAGAACATCGTGCTGTCACCGGGGATGGTGTTCGTGCTCGAACCCATCGCGTGGGCCGACAACACCGGCGGCTACCGCGGCGAGGAGATCGTCGCTGTCACCGAGACCGGCTACGAGCTGTTGTCGGACTTCCACTACGAGCCGTACGCGTCGTGAACGAGCAGCGGCGCGCCCGTGCACTCGCTGCGATGGCCGACGCCGGTCTCGACGCGTTGATCCTGGGCCGCGAGGCGAACGCACGGTACGTGTCCGGTGCTCGCCGCCTGTGGCTCGCGAACGCGCGCGCCTTCGCCCCCGGTTGCGTGCTCGCCGCGTCCGGGGACGTGCATCTCTTGAGCACGAGCGACGACGGCATCCCTGCCGACATCGCACTCGATCACCTCTACCCCATCACCTGGAACCCGGCGAACCTGATGGCGCGGCTGGCGCGCGTCCCTGCACTGGCCGCCGCGCGTCGCATCGGCGTCGACAGCCTCACCCCGTTCCTGGAGGCGCAGCTCTCCGTGACGTTTCCGAACGCGGAGCTGCACGACGGGCAGACGCCGATGCTGGCAGCGCGACGCGAGAAGCTCGCGGAGGAGACCGACGCGATCCGGCGCGCGTGTGCTGTTGCTCGCACTGCGCTCGACGAGGTGCTCACCGAGATGGTGCCAGGCACGCGCGAGCGCGATCTGCTGGCGCGGTTCGAACAGCGCATGTGCGAGCTCGGTACGACCACGCCCGCGTTCGAAGGCACGTTCGGTCACACCTTCCCGAGCGAGCGCGTGCTGGAGACCGGTGATCGCGTCGTGCTCGACGTCGGCGTGCTCGTCGACGGCTACGAAGGCGGTTTGGCGCGCACGATCGTGTGGGGCAGCGTGCCGCCCACACGCACGCCGGCCGAGGAAGGACTCGCGGCACTGCTGTCCACGCTTCGACCTGGATCTGCTCCCGCCGACCTTCGAGACGCGTACAGCATCGGACTCGGCGTCGAAGCACCGATCGCGCCCGACGACGTGCTCACGAGCGGCATGACCGTGTCGGTCCGCGTCGAGGTCGACGGTTGGGTCCGTCGAGCGATCGTGCTCGTCACCGACGACGGTGTGGAGCCCCTCGTCGCCTGACCGTCACTCCTGCGGCAGGCTCTCCTTCGCATCGTCGTACGAGCCGGCCGGCGGGTTCGGATCGGGTGCGTACACCAGGTACACCACGCCAGTCTGGAAGGGCTGTGCCGACAGCAGCGCGAGGGGACGGGCGGGCGCGCCGTCCTCGAACAGCTTGAGGCCTTCGCCCGCGGTGGCGGGATGGATGAACAGGTGCAGCTCGTCCAGGAGGCCGGCGTCCAGCAACTGGCGCACGATGGACACGCAGCCGCTGATCCCGATCCTGCCGATCGACGGATCGTTCTTCAGCGCGGTCACGGCCTCGACGAGATCACCCTGCAACTGCTCCGAGTTGCGCCAGCTGAACTCGAGCGGCTGGCGCGAGGCGACGATCTTGCGCACGTCGCCGAGCTTCTTGGCGAACCCCGCGTCGTCACCCCCGGCAGTCTCTCGCTCCGGCCAGGCTCCGGCGAAGCTGTCGTAGGTGACGCGGCCGAACAACATGACATCGGCCTCGTGCGTCTGCGCCACCGCGTTCCCCATCTCCTCGTTGAAGTAGGGGAAGTGCCAGTTGCCGACCATCGGGTCGACGACGCCGTCGAGGGCGCTGAAGAGGCTCGCCATGATCGTGGCCATCGGATGCTCCTGTCTCGAGAGTTCTCGACGTATGACGCTGCGGCCGACGAGAACTCATCGCTGAGGTCAGTCGTACTTGACGAGCTGGACCTCCACACCGCCGGGCTGCGTGAGGTACGACGTGTACATGCTCGCGAAGTCCTGACGTTGGGGCTCCTGACGGCTCTCCATGCCGGCGCCGACGAGGTTGCGGTGCGCCGCATCGACGTCGTCGGCGCGGAACCCCAGATGGCGAACGTGGACCTCGCCGTCGTCGGATCGGCTCAGTTCGAACTTGAAGTCGATGCGAGGATCGACCAGCACCGCGAAGTGCTCGGACCGCATTCGTACCTGCAGACCCAGGTCGTTGATCAGACGATCGACCTGTGCATCGAGGTCCGGCACCGTCATCGCGATGTGGTCGAGAGCGGGGGTAGTGGTCACCGCAGTTCCTTTCTGTTCGGTCGGCGATGGCGGACGAACCAGATGAGTGCGCCGGCGCCCAACACGGCCGCTCCGGTGAGCGCACTTCCGGTCGGAAGCGTCAGCGCAAGTACGACGCATCCGGCGAGACCGAACGCAGTCAGCACGCGCGGCCATCGAAGGTGCTCACACGGAAGCGTCCACGCGGAGGCGTTGGCGATGGCGTAGTAGGTGAGGACGCAGAACGAGCTGAACCCGATCGCCTCCCGCACGTCGGCGAGCATGACGACCGCCGCGACGATCACACCCACCGCCAGCTCGGCGCGGTGCGGCACCTTGTACGTCGGGTGCACCGCATCGAGCCAGCCCGGCAGCTCCCGGTCGGCGGCCATCGCGAACGTCGTACGACCGACACCGGCGACGAGTGACAGCAGCACGCCCAACGCCGCGATCGTCCCGCCGATGCGGACCGCGGGTATGAGTGCGTCCAGAGTGCCGCC
>DASUCS010000158.1:0-4172 GCA_036275935.1 Acidimicrobiales bacterium | reverse complement strand
GGGCGGGTCTTCGGACTCGCCCGCCTCTCCGCGCGATCTGAGGCTTCGCTCCCGATGCGGCGCAGCTGGCCTTAGCCGCACCATCACCTCATGACATCGCCAAACCTCAACGACATCGCAACCCTCGTCGCCGACGCCGGAGTCGACGCCACCCATCCTGGCGTCGCGGCCGTCATCGAAGAAGCGGTCCACCGAGGCGTGAGCCCGGTGTTGATCGCGGTGGTCGCCGACGCCACGCAGGCGCAGGTTGCACGCCAACGCGCGTTTGGTCGACTCGTCGTGGAGACCACCGCTGCTCGGACCCGAAACCGTTCGGGCTGCCGCACGGTGACCGACCTCCCGATGGCGAGCTGAGGACACCGACATGCCAGGCACGACAGTGGAGGCGACGTTCGCGTTCGTCGATCTCGCCGGCTACACCGCACTCACCGAAGCGCACGGCGACGCGCATGCGTTTGCGATCGTCCAGGCCTTCAAGCAGCGCACCCTCGACGTACTGCAACCCGGTGAGCGCCTGGTCAAAACCATCGGCGATGCCGTGATGCTTGCCTTTCCGACCCCGAACGCGGCCATCACTGCACTACGACGTCTCCTCACAACCGAGCGTGTGCATGAGGAAGCGGTCCTCCTTCCTCGAGCGGGTGCGCACCACGGACGTGCGCTCGCGATCGACGGCGACTTCTACGGGGCGACGGTGAACCTCGCCGCACGCGTGTCCGCGCACGCGACGCCTGGCCAGCTACTCGTGACGTCAGCAGCGGCGGTCGCGGCTCGCGACGAAGGAGCCGTCGTCACGCACGTTGGCGCTGTCGAGTTGCGCAACGTCAGCGAACCGATCGACATCTACGACATCGTCGTCGGGCCGACAACAACGAGCACGGCGGTCGACCCCGTCTGTCACATGCGCGTGCCGTCCGACGGCGACACCGCCGTGACTCTCATGTGGGAGGGGCGCGCCGTGAGGTTCTGCGGACTCCCGTGTGTGGCCCGATTTGCTGCGGACCCGCGCATCTGAGGTTGCCCGCCCGATGTGCCGCACCGGGCCTTACCCCCAAGGTGACAGTCATGAACGATTCCAAGCTCTTCACCGCATGGACCATCGAGCTCGATGCCGCTCGGCGAGCACGAGCCGATCACGACCCGGCCTCCGAGTGGCAACGGCTCGAGCGCGCGCACATCCTGAGTCAGCCGATGCCGTGGCCGCATGTCCGCACGCACGTCGCGATGCTGCGTTCGGCCATCCGCCGCCGAGACGATCGCGAAGCGCTCGGACAACTCGGCCGCATCGCGCTGGCCGCGCCCGGATCACTCAGTGGCAAGTACCCGGCTGGCAACACCGGATCAGCCTCGGTGAGCGCATTCGAGCCCATGCCGATCCCCGACGACCTGCAGGCGATCCTCGACGACGCGGAGGTGGCGGCGTGATGACATCGAAACTTCGACGCGGCGTCCTCGTCGCGGTGTCCCTCATCGTCATTGCGCTCGCATCGGCGTGCGAGCCGAACATGTTCCCGACGTCGACGCCGCCCTGCTACGCCGGCAACTTCACCGCCAACACACAGAAGCTGGTGGCGCCGCTTCGAACCTCGATCGGCGATGAAACCATCTGGCTGGTGCCCGGCGGGCACGTCGAACTGTCGATGACCGACGGAAACTGGACACTGGCCGTCGACGAGCAACTCGTCGCACGCGGCAACTTCACGGGCCAGGCGTACCTCAACGCGACTGCGTCGGGCACGCTCACCGCGACCGACGCCACGTTGAACTTCTCGCTCTCCAGCCTCAACGGCTCCGGGCACGTTCTCGGCTACGAGCAGGGCCGCGGCGTCAAGAAGGACGTCCAGCTCCCCGGCAGCTACCTCGACAACATCGTCGGTCTGCAAGGACAAGCGAGCTACACGTGTACGGACGCCGGCCTGTCACTCGCGTTCGACTCCCTCCACATCGACTTCACGGCCGCGGCGGTCGTGGAACGGTGACGATCTCCATGGCACTTCCTTCGTCGCTTGTTCAGAACTCGGCAATGAATGGACCGGGTCGAGCACTTCATCCAAGTTGTGACCAGTTGGTGAGAGCGATGTCGAGTGCGTCGATCGTCAAGTTGAAGGATTCGTCGACGCTTTCGGGCATGCCGAACGCGCCCGTCGCCTACTCGGCCGCCGTCACGGTGCAGCTCATGCAGGAGGACATCAACCTGCTCGTCGAAGCGCTCGACGCGTACGAGTACTGAGAGACTGGCGACCCACTACCGCGCAACAACGGCTCGGTATTCATGCCAGGAGACCTTCGACCGGAGGACGATCCGTACTGGGGTCCAGAACCGTTGCCGAATGAGACGGAGTTGGAGGCGATCGAGCGGGTTCAAGCTTGTCGGGACCTCGGCGATCGGCTGGCGGCCATCCGTGATGTCGCTACCGATCGATAGGACGACGCTCCCGCATCAAGTGTGTATTCTTTGTGTATGGCCCGCCGGAACATCAGCCTCCCTGACGACCTCGACGAGCAGGCTCGGCGCGCTCGGCTGAACGTGTCTGCTCTCGCCCAGCGTGCCGTGGCCGCCGAGCTGGATCGCCGGGAGCGGATGGCTCGCCTCGATGCCTGGCTCGACGAACTCGACGCGGAGCACGGCGAACCGTCGGCCAAGGCGATGGCGGACGCGCGGAAGTGGGTCGCGTCGGGGCGCCAGGTTCAACGTCCGCAGACCGGCGCGACGCGGAAGCGCCACGCCGCGAGGGCAGCCGGCTGATCGTCGTCCTCGACACCGGCGGCGTTGACCGGCTCGCGCCGATCGACGCGAAGCGACGGGCTCGTCTGCGGGCCCTTCGCGAGCACGCAGACGACATCGTCGTCCCCGCCGCGGTTCTGGCCGAGGGCGTGCTCACCGGTCACGTCGGCCACGACCATCACGTTCGCCAACTTCTCGCGCTGGTCGACGTGGCGGACACGACCGAGGCGATCGGCTACAGCGCGGGCTCGCTTCGACAAGGCGCAATCGCCGCCGGGCCGCAGCCGGCCCCATCGGGCGTCGACGCGGTCGTCGCCGCCGAAGCCGATGCGCGCGCTGCGAACGAGGACGTACAGATCATCACCAGCGATGACGACGACCTCGAGCTGCTCGCATCGCTCGCAACGAACGCCGAGCGACTGTCGGTCCTCGCGCCGTAGAACCCCTGCTCACACGGGGAGTTCGAGTGTCGCGTGTATCGCGCACATCCCGCCCCCGCCACCAATCGATACGCAGGTCAGGGCCCTCCCGTTACAGCGGCAAGGGTCCGCTTGTGTTCTGAGCAGCGATGTCCGTCAAACAACGCGTCACGCTTGGTCGCGGGCACTTCTGTGCGTGCACCTCTGTTCGCTGATCCGAAGCGCCGTCGGCGACGACTCCCCGACGGTCGTCATTTCCGTACGATCCGCCAGCGCGGCGAAGACCTGCGCAGCCACCACTTCGCCCACACCCCACCTGTCAGCCAACACTGTCGAAGTGACGACGGAGGCGGCGGTGGCGATGGTTGAAGGTCATGGTGATGCTTCTCCGTAGGAGCGCGTCTGCCAACCGTCCGCGGGACTGAACGACCAACTTGTCGGTGAGGACCGTCGAGCGATGGTCCGCGACGTCTGCGGTGCGCTCATGACACACATTGCCCTGGAGCCAGCTGTTCGAGCACTCGCGGAACCTGCATTCCTCGAACACTTCGATCTCCATCGTGCGGTGGTCGACGGGCAGGACGCCGAACGCGAGCATCCACGTGCGGAACCGGCGTCCGACGACCTCCTCCGGAGGCGTGTGGCTGTCGAGACGAAGTGGAAAGGTCATCTTCGCCAGTGGCCACAGCTCGTCATTGGCGCCGGATAACGCGACGGCTCGTTCCCACACAACGCTCGGCGGTGCGTCCAGGACAGACTCGAAATGAAGTTCGATCGGCCGTGACACCGGGCATGGCCTACCACCGACGGCCGCTTCGGGGACAGCGACGTAACGGCAACATCCGATGCGTTGCAGATCGGCAGGGGGGCGCGGTCACAGCGTCGGGTGCTCGGTGAAGGTCCACAGCGGGTAGGTCGCCCGAAGCACCGACAAGTGCAGATCCCAATCGGACGCGACGAGGCGCGTGATGTCGCGCAACTCGATCGTCCCGTCGCGAGCGTCGAAACCCCACGAGAACCCGAGCAGC
>DASUCS010000157.1:0-2637 GCA_036275935.1 Acidimicrobiales bacterium | reverse complement strand
CGTCCCGCGCCGGTCAGGAGTCAGGCCTCCGCAACCCTGACATCACCTGCCCGACGGGGCCTGAGCAACAGGCAATCTCCGCGTGGCTTGATCGTGTCCCTGAACGGCACTTCGGGGCGACGCCCCACGTAGCGCTATTCGTGCGCGTTCACTACCGCGATAGTTCGCTCAACAGTCGGTCCCGGGCGGCTTCGGCACCGGGTGCAAAGCCGGTCTCGTAGTACCAGCGCAAACGCCACAGCCCGGTCCCCAACCAGAGCGCCCGGTACGTGCGGTCATTCGGAGGCTGGAACAACGACGCGTCGCCATAGCCATCCTGTATCCACTCAACCGGGAAGCGTGCGCCCTCGGAGAAGTCCCACTTCGAGAAGTCCTCTGCGGCGGGTTCGGCCGCGACCTCCCCGAAGTCGATGATCCCCGAGAGATGCCCGTCGTGCACCATGACGTGCTGGGACACCAGGTCGTTGTGAATCAGCGCGACGCGAGGCGGCGCCGCGCGTAACGAATCGACGATCTCGCGCACCCAGCTTCGGATCGTCGTCGCCGCGAGTCCGACAGAGCGGCCAGCCTCCTCGAAGGCAGGCGAGGTACTCGTGATGCCGGTTAGCCAGTCCTCCATCGTCGCCAGCATGCCGACCCCACGTCCGTCGAGATAGCCGAAGCCGGGGACCGGGATGGAGTGAAGCTCCGTCAGCCACGCGCCGACATCGCGCAGCACGCGCCGAAGCCCGGCCTCGCCGAGGTCGATGTCGCACAGGCGGTCGCCATTCACCTTGTCCATCACGATGGCCGCGAGGGGCTCGCCATCGACTTCAAAACGACGCAGACCGTGGACACGTGGCGCTCGGATGCCTCGAGCGGCGCACTCGCTCAGTACCCACGTCTCTCGCTCGAGCGCTTCGGCACCGCCATGCGAGATCCGCACGATCAACGACAGAGCGCCCTCCAACGTGACGTCGTAGACCTCGTTTTGCTCCCCCGCGACAACCCGGCGAACGTCCAGGACTGCGGTGTCCGCCACGTCGGCTACGAGCCCGGCCACAACGGTCGTCGGCGTGGCCCACGCGTCGTGCAGCGCCGCGAGATGCTTGTCGTACTCCTCGGACACGAGCCGACCGTAACCTCGCAAAGCGTTGTGTCACTGAACGCCGGCTAAGTACTCCTGTCGTCGGCCGATGCGCGATCGTCGCGCCGTGGAACTCGTCTGGCGTGAGGAGGGAGGTGGCGCTACCTGCGCCGAACTCCTAGCGACCGTTCCGCATTGGTTTGGCATCGCCGCGGCGAATGACGAGTACCGACGAATCGCAGATCGATGCCCAACACTCGTCGCCCTGCACGATGAGCAAGCAGTTGGCTTCCTCACGCTCGTCCACCACTCGCCACACGCTGCGGAACTGCACCTCTTGGCCGTGCGTCCCGAGCGACATCGCCAGGGGATCGGTCGCATGCTCGTCGCGGCGGCCGAGGATCGCCTCCGATCGGAGAGCGTGGAGTACCTGCAAGTGAAGACGCTCTCAGCATCGGCTGGCGACGAGCCCTACCTTCGAACGTTGGCGTTCTACAACGCGCTCGGTTTCCGTGTGCTGGAAGAGATGCCCGCACTTTGGAACGCCGACAACCCGGCGGTGCTCCTGATCAAGCGACTGTGAGTACTGACCGGGTGTCCCAAACGTCGATGTCGATATGGGAGAGCGGGTGTCCCCCAACGCCGGCATTGCGCCTGGGGCGCCGAGCGCGTAGTGACCGAGTAGACAGCCGCGGTGATGATCACAGCTGACTCGATCACCATCGTCCTCGATGTGCTTCGCCCGGAGCGGGCGCGGCTGGTGGAGCTACTCGGCGGCCTCGACGTTGGCGACTGGGGGTTGCCGACGGAATGTCCGCTGTACTCGATCAAAGCATCGCGACACACGTGCTGGGCGACGACTTGAGTTTGCTCAGCCGTCAACGCGACCACGCGGTGCAAGGTTTGGTCCTCGAGACAGAGAACCTTCCTGGTGCGGACTTCCGCGTGCTGCTCGACGCGTTCAATGACCGGTGGGTGGCCGCGAACCGATTCCTCAGTACCGATGTGCTTCTCGAACTGCTGCGATTGTCCGGCGAGTGGACCTCCGCGTATTACGAAGCGGTCGACCCCAGAGCGCCCTGCGAACCGGTCGGCTTCTTCGGTTCGACCGGTGAGCCGTCGCCGTTCTGGCAGGCGATCGCACGCGAGTACATGGAGCGTTGGATTCACCACTCGCAGGTCCGCCGCGCTCTGAGCTTGAGCTCGCTCGCCGACGAGCCATTCGTCTCGGTGGGCGCTGCCGTCGCCGCGTCATCGGCCGGCGTCGAAGCAATCCTCAACGACGGCGTCTGGACGATCGGGCCCGTGTCGCTCGGCGCTCCGCAACAGACGGCCGACATCCTGACTCGCGCGCACGCACCGGACGAGATCCGACGTCTTGCCGGCGGACCACCCGACCTCGTCGATCTCCTCGCCATCATTGCCGGACGGCCCTAACACAGCGCGTGCCCTGCGCCAGACGTCCGCCACACAGCGCACCGTGAGACCAACATCGCTCCAACGCCACGCCATTCGAGCCTGGCCGGGTCAACGATTCGCGACTGCCTCCGAACGCCGGTTACGGGTTGCGG
>DASUCS010000156.1:0-2154 GCA_036275935.1 Acidimicrobiales bacterium | reverse complement strand
GAAGTTCCGCAAGTGGTGTGCGCAGTTCTACGCGGAGCCCGTCGGCGACGAACGCCTCGTGTTCCCGCCGCCGTACTGGCCGGACCGCCTCGACGACGCACCGCGAAAAGCCACTGCATCGGCTCGGAACGCGCACTGATCGCAGGGGCAACCGCGAGGCCGCCCTGCGGCTGGGACATCATGACTCCGTGACCTACGCCCTTGGCGTCGATCTCGGCACCACCTACACCGCGGCAGCGGTCAGCCGCGATGACCGCGTCCAGATGGTCGCGCTCGGCGCGCACGGCATCGAGATCCCGTCAGTCGTTGCCTTCCGCGACAGCGGCGAGTGGCTCACCGGCGACGCAGCCGTCCGGAGAGCGATGACCGAGCCGGCGCGCGTCGCGCGCGAGTTCAAGCGTCGGTTCGGCGATTCGACGCCGCTGCTCCTCGGCGGATCGCCGTTCGGTCCCGACCAACTCGCCGCCGTGTTGCTGCGCGCGGTGCTCGATCATGTCCGGGTCCTCGAGGACGCCGCGCCAGCCTCCGTGGCGGTCACGCATCCCGCGAACTGGGGCCCGTTCAAGCTCGACCTGTTGCGGCAGACCGTCGCACTCGCCGACATGGACAGTGCACTGCTCGTGTCCGAGCCCGAAGCGGCCGCGACCTACTACGCGTCGATCGAGCACGTCGGTCCGGGCGCGATCGTCGCGGTGTACGACCTCGGCGGCGGCACCTTCGACGTCGCCGTGCTCCGCAAGACGGCGAGCGGATTCGAGATTCTCGGCGAACCGCAGGGAATCGAACGGCTGGGGGGCATCGATTTCGACGAGGCGGTGTTCGGCTTCGTCTCCGAGTCCGTGGCCGGGCCGCTGGCGCAACTCGCACCCGACGACCCCGCGGCGGTGGCCGCGGTCGCTCGTTTGCGCGCCGAGTGCATCGCCGCCAAGGAGGCCCTTTCGTCGGACACCGACGTCACCATTCCGGTGTCGCTGCCCAACGCGTCGACCGAGGTACGCCTCACACGTAGCGAGTTCGAAGCGATGATCCGTCCGTCACTGACGCAGACAGTCGCAGTCGTCGAACGCACGCTGCGCCTCGCGCACGTCGCGCCGCAGGACCTCACGAAGGTGCTCCTCGTCGGTGGCTCGTCTCGCATCCCACTCGTCGCCGAGGTCGTCGGTACCGCGCTCGGACGTCCGGTCGCAGTCGACGCGCATCCCAAGCATGCCGTCGCGCTCGGCGCTGCACTCGTCGCCTCGGCTCATGCGGCTCCGCCGACGGTGGCTGCTCCAGTTGTGCCTCCACCTCCGGCAACCGAGCCCGCGCCCGCGCCCGCGGCACCGCGTTCTCGCCGCGGATGGGTCGTCGCCGGCATCGTCGTCGTCGCGCTGCTCGCGTTGGTGGCGGTCCTGGTGTCGACCCGCAGCTCGAAGTCCGGAACCGTGACGCCGCCCCCGAGCTCGGATGCCGGCCCGCGCCTCGGCGACTCGAACATCGTGTTCACGAGTGATCGGAGCGGTGATCCTGAGCTCTACACACTCGATGTCGACACGGGCGCGACCGAACAGCTCACGCACGATCCCGGGTTCGACGGGGTCGCCTCGATCGCACCGGACCGCCGGCACGTGGCGTACCTTCACTCTCCCGACCCGACGAACAACACAGGGCCGAGGACGCTCGTCGTGATGGATGCCGACGGCGGCGATCGACGTTCGCTCGGCCCGATCGCACAGGACGGGCGGCCGTCGTGGTCACCCGACGGAGCACAGATCGTGTTCCCCAGTGACGGCCCGACGAGCGCCGACCTCTCGATCATTCCGTCATCCGGTGGAGCGCCCCGCACGCTCGTCACTGATGACGAGAAGGACTCCGACCCGAACTGGTCTCCCGATGGTCGCACCATCACCTACACGCGCGACGTTCCGGAACAGCAGCAGATCTGGGCAGTCGGGGCAGACGGATCCGGGGCCCCGCGACTGCTCATCGACGACCAGGGCGCGGCCGATGCCGACTGGTCGCACGATGGCCGCTTCATCGTGTACGACGGCCAGAGGCATTCCACCGCAGAGCTTGCGGTGGTGAACGCCGACGGGAACGGGCGCCGCACGTTGTTGTCGACGGTGCCCTTCGTTGCCGTGGACCCGTTCTGGTCGCCCGACGATCAGCGCGTCG
>DASUCS010000155.1:0-5443 GCA_036275935.1 Acidimicrobiales bacterium | reverse complement strand
CAGTCGGGTCAGTCAGGCCCACCGGGGGCGCGGTCATGTTGGTCTTCGCCGCGCGATCGCAGCGGGCGCCGGGCATCTCGGCATGGTGCGCGAGGCGATCGACCATACGACGGGCGATTGAACGGTCACGACACTGAGCGAGCGTCAGATTCGAGCCCACTGGATGCACTACTAGAGGGAGCGGAGTACGAGCCGAACCTGCTTGTCGTCTTTCACTTCGCTCAACGGTTTCCATGCGACAGAGAACAGTTCGAGCTCGTCGCCTACAACGGGCTCTGTGGAGCGGTCCACGTCGACGAGGTAGATCCGATCAGGGTTCTGCACGAGCTCGCGTCGGACCTCGCCACGAAGGCCTGTCTCCTCGGCGAGTTCGCGGATCACGGCGGCTTCCGGGGTCTCGCCGGACTCAACGCCGCCTCCTGGGAGAGTCCACACGACGCGACCAGCCTCATTCAGTTGCTCGACCATCAAGATCGATTCGTCGCGGATGACCGCAGCACATGCGCGAAGCCGACCCATACCGTCCAGTCGGCAGAGCACCTGCAGAGTCAAGGGGAGGTGACCTGTACGTGCAGATTCCATGGAGTTGTACATCCGCCTTCCGAATGGGTCGTGCGAGAGCGTTGCGTGTGTGTTTCGAGGGTCGGGTCGGTCTGGGAGAGTGGTTGGGCGACTAAACCGATCCGGGTTCTGGGGCGAGTACAGCCTGTGCCTAGTCGGCTGGGAGAAGTGGACTACGTCCAACGGTCGTTCGAGCGGTTCATGGCCGACGAGTACGGCGCCGCGCTCGCGTTCGCGCGGGCGACGTCGCGCGACTGGAGCGAAGCCGAAGATCTGACGCAAGACGCGTTCGTGGCGGCGCTGCGAAACTGGAGCGAGGTTGCTCGCTATGAGCGCCCGGACGCGTTCGTCCGGCGAGTCATCGCGAACCAGCAGGTGTCACGTGTCCGACGTCGTGTGCGCGAGTTCGCCAAGGCGCACCTCGTCGCGTCGAACGAGTCGACCGAGACTGAACTCGGGGACGGCGCGTTCTGGGACGCGGTGCAGCAGCTGCCGATGCGCCAGCGCCAAGTGATCGCCTTGCACTACGTGGAAGATCGTTCGGTCAGCGACATTGCCGCCGTTCTCGAGATCGCCGAGGGCACGGTGAAAGCACACCTTCACGCGGCGCGTCACGCCCTGGCGCGGCTGCTCGGCGATGAGATCGATGACGAGGAGGGCGTATGAACATCGACGAACGCGGCCGCCGCGCCGGAACGGACCTGCTCGAGCGCGCGTCGACCCGACCGATCCCCGTGCTCGCTGAGCGGTCGGCGACAGCAAACCGCACACGGCGCCTGTCTCTCGTTGCGGCGGCGGCCGCCGCGCTCGTGGTCGTGGTGATAGGAGTCGTCGCGACCCGACGCGACGACAGCGTCCGGACCATCACGAACCTGCCGACGCCCGACGCAGTGCAGGCCCGGTCGTGGTCACCGGTGGGTCTCGGCGTCACGGTCACGGTGCCCAGCACCTGGGTCGAAGGCGGGCCCGTGTCCGGATTTCGTTATGCGGTCAGCGACGCGACCCGCGACTCGTATGTCCTCGCGGATCGGCTCCGCAACGTCGAACGTCTCGACGTCGACGCGGTGGGCTCCAGCCGCGCCGGGGACCTTCACTCCTTGGGAGCGACGGGAGTGACGACGGCGCCGGTGAATCTCGGCGGACGTCGAGCGGTCGAGCTCCGATACCAGTTGCCCGGCTCCGCCGGCAGCATCGCGTCCGTGACCGAGTACGACTTCGTCGACGGCGACTGGTTCTTCCTCGTCGCCGTCGGCGAACACACCCCGATCAACAACAACGAACTGTCCCAGTGGGTCGCGTCCACGATCCAGCTCCGCGCGCTGAGCACTCAAGACCTCGCCTTCCCGACGCCGCTCGGACAGCCCGCCTCGCCGCAGCCCACACCACAGGGGATCGAGCCGGTGCCGTGGTCGCCGACCGGGCTCGGCGCGACCATGCAGGTCCCCTCGACGTGGACGGACATCGCCACGAACGTCGCGGGATTCGACCATGCACTCCAGCCCCCCGGCGGAGGTCCGACGGTCATGGCGAGCCGCATCTCCGCCGCCGACGCGTCGACGAGAGAGACCGCACTGCGCAGCATGGGGGCCGACATCGAATCCACCGTCGACACGACCGTCGACAACCACCCCGCTCGCGCCATCCGGTACTGGATCGCGACCCCAGGCGACCCGCTCCGGGTGACGCTCAACGTCCAATACGTCATCGACGCCGGCAGTGGCGACGACATCGTCGTCAACACCTCCGAGCTCGACGGTGGCGACGACAACAGCGCACTGCTCCAATGGGTGCGTTCAACTATCCACATCACCTGAGGCGAGTCGATGGTCACTGCCCCTGACTCGTCGCCCTGGATGTGCCGGTGCGCTTCGCATCGCGGCGCGAGCATGTCGCCGTGGCTGATGACAACTACGGTCCATTCGAGCCGCCGGTGACGATCACCGATGCAGAGTGGCGCATCCTCGAAGTGATCCGGGGCGGTCGAACCATGACCCAGGCGTCCACTGATCTCGGGCTCCCTCCGCATCGCCTGAGGTTCCTCGTGGCGAACCTTGGCCAGAAACTCGTTATCGCATCCAAGCTGTAGCACCGAGCTCCCGATAGCGCCGATTCGGTACGCGGGGCTCGTGCGCAATCATGAAGGGGTGGCTCGGCGCCTGGAGCGCGTCTCGGAGATATCGCTTCGCGGTGTCGAGAGGGTCGTCGGTCGGCGATTGTCTCCTCTGGATGTGATCGCCGGTGCCGCTGCTGGGGTCGTCAGCCTGATCGTGTGGTACGTCACCATGGCGAGCGCGCCGCTTTATTCGCACCCACCTCACGAGGACATGGGCAATGCTGCGCTGTTCCCCGTCTTGCTTGGCACCGCCTTCCTCGGTGGAGTGACCGCCCGAAGGCAGGCGGCGATCATCGGCGTGATGCTCGTCGCGCCCGCGCTCGTGTTGTCACCGTGGACCGCGCCGAGAGGCGACAACGACGGGCTGTGGTTGTTGATCGTGCCGATGTTGGCGTTTCTCATGGCTCTCACGGTGATGGTTGCTCGGCTCGGCGCTTGGCTACACAGCCAACTGGCAACGCTCGTGCGTCGTCGGACGCGGCACTGAACGGACGCCGGCCCTACGTGCCGATATTGCGCGCCGGGTCGCGGGGTCGTACCGCGATCATGGACAGATGGACGCGAGTGTCTGGACGTGGCCTCCGGCGTTGTGGCTTCGTCCGCTGCGACACGACGACGAACCTGCGGTGAGATCGGCTCAGACGTCCATGATGGAGGATGCGTTCGAGTTCGTGTTCGACTACACGAGCGACACTGATTGGTCCGCGTACTTGTCAGACTTGGAACACCAGCGCGCTGGAGCCGAGCTGGCTGAAGGACGCGTTCCGGCGACCTTTCTCGTGGCCGAGGCGGACGGTGTGATCGTCGGAAGAAGCTCGGTCCGTCATCGTCTCAACTCGTTTCTCGAGCACGAGGGAGGTCACATCGGCTTCGGAGTACTCCGCGAGTACCGTCGCCGCGGATACGCGACGGAGATTCTTCGCCAGAGTCTGGTGCTCGCTCGATCGGTTGGCGTCACCCACGCCCTAGTCACGTGCGATGACGACAACGTTGGGTCCGCGACGGTGATCGAGCGATGCGGGGGCAGGCTCGACGACGTCGTTGTGTCGTCGATCGACGGCTCGGCGGTCCGGCGCTATTGGATCGCGTACTAGCTCGTACGTGCCGTTCCTGCGATTGCGGTCAGGCGCGACGATGACGTGATGTTCGAGTGTCCCAGCCCCGTGATCGAGGCGGTGCAGTCTCGAACGCAGGAGATCGTTGATGCGCTCCACTCGTTGTCCGACGGCGACCTGTCGGCGCCGTCAGGACTACAGGACTGGAGCCGACTGACCATCGCCGCGCACTTGCGTTATGGCGCGCGAGCCATGCTCCGGATGACGGAGGGCGCGCTCACCGCTCAACCGGTCGCGTTCTACCCTGAGGGCCGCGAGCGCCAGCGTGCCGACACGCTTCGTCCTGATGCGAGCGAACGACCGCACGACGTTGTCCTCTCGCTGGCGCGGTGCAGCAAGGAACTCCACGCCGCGTGGCGATCGGTCGGACCGGAGCGATGGAGCGTTCAGGTGACCGAGCCCGACGACAACCCGGACCTCGGCACCGTGTCACTGGCACGACTCCCGCTGATGCGACTCACTGAAGTCGAAGTTCACGGCGGTGACCTGAATCTTGATCTCTCCCCGTGGAGCGAAGTCTTCGTCTCGGCCGCGTTGCCGTTCCGATTGAGCTGGCTGAACACACGCCGCACGAATCATCGGGAGGTCGACGACAGCCTTGAGGGATCATGGCTGCTGGTGGCGACCGACGGCCCAACGTTTCGTGTCGCGGTCCGCGGGCGCCGCGTCGAGTCACATCCCGCCGACTCGACGGCTGCCGCGACGGCGGTCATCGAGGCATCCAGCCGCGACCTACTCGCACTCCTGCTCGGACGACCGCTCGTTGCCGGGGCGCGCCTCCGCGGTGATGTCGCATTCGGCGAGGCGTTCAGCCGCGCCTTTCCCGGCCCCTGACATGCGCAACCTCGATCTGCCGACGGGGCGTGTTGCTCAGCCGGTGTTGCACCATGGGGTCATGACGCGCAATGAATGTGAGCCGTTATCGATCGTGTGGGGATTGCGGCGCCGCAACTGTTTGTGTTGCACCGAGGTCACTGAGGGCGTGACCCACGGTGGGAGGAACCAGCGAGAGTGTCGCGTCGACGCGCCCGTTCATGGCAAGAGTGCGGATGATCGACGACGAGATCGCGGCGGTGTCCCTCGAGGGAGCAAAGAAAACCGTAGGGATCGCGGCGAGGTCCTGGTTGATCGCGGCCATCTGGTACTCGCTGCGCCCCTCCTTGTGCGCGGCGCGGACCAGAACGGCCGCTCCGACCTGTCGGGCGAGATCCACGGTGAGGCCGTCGAACGTCGTCGTCGTCACGTTCGCCAGGTGCTCAGTCGCCGTGCGGAGCAGATGCAACCGCTCCGTTGCCGTGAACATGCCTGAGGGTTTTCGCGGATTGGCCAAGACGGCGACGACCACATGCTCGAAGCAAGCGGCCGCTTTCTCGACGATGTCCACGTGACCGAGGTGGACGGGATCGAAGCTCCCGGCGTAGAGGGCCGTCGTCACAGCGTCAGTGTCACACGCGCGAGTCAGAGCCGACGACCAAACGCACTCTGCACGTGCTGTTACTAGGTCGTTTCGGGTTCTAGTGACGTGAGTCAGAGATTCGCTGGCGATTTCGACGGCCAGATGACGCCGAAATCGCTGCGTCCTCCGCCTCGAAAGCGCTGGTGGCTGACTTCGTTGTGCGTCCTTGCGCTCGGCGTCCCTGGCTCGCCGAAATGC
>DASUCS010000154.1:0-2193 GCA_036275935.1 Acidimicrobiales bacterium | reverse complement strand
GATGCGATCCAGTCGATGCCGCCCTACGCGATGTGGCTGGAGGGTGTCGACAAGGTCATCGCCTGGTGCTCCGGGCCCGGTCTCGCCTGCAAGGGCTCGCGCCTCATCCCCGTCGCCGGCAGCGGCGGCACGGCGTTCGCGCAGTACCGCGTGGACCCCAACGGCGGACACTCGCCATGGGCGATCCAGATCATCGAAGTGTCAGACGGCCGGATCTCCGGGTTCCACAGCTTCCTCGACACCGATCTGTTCGCCGCATTCGGGCTCCCCGCCCACCTCAACTAGCCCGACGAACCTCAGCAGTTCGATGAGGTCCGGCGCGGCGTCGCGCAGCCGGATCGCGCACCCCATCCGCCGTGCTGCAAGCTGCCAGCGCGCGACCTCGTCGACCAGCGCGAGATCGATCGTTGGCTCGCCCATCAGCGCCCACGTCCCCACTTCCGCGCCGCGGCGGGTGAGGACGACGGTGGCGTGCGAGATCCGCGGCAACACGTCCGTATGACGAGTGCGAGACCGCGAACTCACCGATGAATCTGCAGCTCACGTATGCGAACATGTGTTCGTGCACGACGAGGCGACGATCCTGCATGCGGACCTCGACTCGTTCTACGCATCGGTCGAGCAGCGCGACGATCCGAGCCTGAAGGGCCGCCCGGTCATCGTCGGCGCCGGCGTGGTCCTTGCCGCCAGCTACGAAGCCAAGGCCTATGGCGTCCGCACGGCGATGGGCGGACGACAGGCGCAGGCGCTGTGCCCGGACGCCGTCGTGGTCTCGCCGCGGATGTCGGCGTACAGCGACGCCAGCAAGGCGGTGTTCGAGGTGTTCGAGGACACCACACCACTCGTCGAAGGGATCTCGATCGACGAGGCCTTCCTCGAGGTCGGCGGGCTCCGTCGCATCGCCGGCACACCGACGGAGATCGCGATTCGACTGCGCCAGACGGTCTTGGAACGCGTAGGACTGCCCATCACCGTCGGCGTCGCGCGCACGAAGTCCCTGGCCAAGGTCGCGAGCGGCGTGGCGAAGCCGGACGGTCTGCTCGTCGTGCCGCCCGACCAAGAGCTGGCGTTCCTTCATCCCCTGCCGGTCGAGCGTTTGTGGGGTGTGGGCAAGGTCACCGCCCGCAAGCTGCACGACCGCGGCATCTACACCGTGCGCGAGGTGGCGGCACTCGACTCTTCGATGCTCGTGTCGATGCTCGGGCTGGCCTCAGGACGCCAGCTCCACGCGCTCTCACACAACCGTGATCCGCGAAAGGTGCACGTCGGTCGCCGCCGAGGATCGATCGGTTCGCAGCGGGCGATCGGTTGGCGACCGAAGACGATGGAGGAGGTCGATGCGTCCCTTGTCGGGCTGGTCGACCGGGTCACTCGTCGCATGCGCGCGGCGCACCGCGTCGGGCGAACGGTGACGTTGCGCCTGCGCTTCGACGACTCGTCGCGCGCCACTCGGTCGCACACCATGCCTCGGGCGACGGCCCACACCGCCACGATTCTCGCTGCGGCGCGCGAGTTGCTGGCCGTCGCTCGGCCGCTGATCGACGCGCAGGGCATCACGCTCGTGGGCATCTCCGTCGGCAACCTCGACGACGACCGCGCCGTGCAGCTCACGCTCCCGTTCCGACGCGCCAGCGGCGGTGCGCTCGACGCCGCACTCGACGACGTCCGTGAGCGCTTCGGCTCCGGGGCCGTCACCCGTGCGGTGCTCCTCGGCCGCGACCCGGGGCTCAGTGTGCCGATGTTGCCGGACTAACTGGTCTCGGCCTCGACCTTCTTCGGACTACGCCAGATCACCCACAGCGCGACAACAGTGCCGAGGATGATGGCCGCGCCCCGCACGCCGATGCCGGCCAGGCCGCTCTGCAGGTAGCCGACCGCATAGCCCACGAACGGCACGGAGAAGGCGTACTTCCAGCCGTCCCCGGTCGCGTTGACGCGCCACGCGTCGGGCGCGCCGTTGGCGTCGCCCTTCGTGACGAACACGGGTCCGGTCGGAGACTCTTCGATCGCGGCGATGCGGTGGGTGACCACGTCACCCGGAACACCCGGGCGGTTGAACGTGATCACGTCTCCGACGTGCAGGTCCTGCGCGGACTGACGGGTCGACACGACCAGCGAACCGATGGGCAGCCCTGGCCGCATCGACCCGGTCCGGATGTAGAAGGTCTGGAAGGGCAGGAACCGAGGCCCGAG
>DASUCS010000153.1:0-10761 GCA_036275935.1 Acidimicrobiales bacterium | reverse complement strand
CCCACCGGCAGCCAACTCGAACAGCCGATCCACAACGGGATCGAGGACCTCTGACTTGAACATCGCGGCTGACGTCGCGTCGTAGGACTCCGCCACCTCTTGGCCCCACACGATCGATCCCATCGATGGCAACACTGGCATCACGGGCACCACCACCCTGGCGACTTTCCAGGTGTCGAAGCCGCGCCCTTCCGCGCCGGGCGGATGTCGTGTCAGACGCGTTCGATGATGATCGCCGGAGCCATTCCGCCGCCCGCGCACATCGTGACGAGGCCGACCTGCTTGTCTTGGCGTTCGAGCTCGTCGAGCACGGTCCCGATGAGGATCGCGCCGGTCGCACCGATGGGATGCCCCAACGCCATCGCTCCGCCGTTGACGTTCACCTTGTCGCGATCGAGGTCCAGGTCGCGCATGAACTTCTCCGACACCGTGGCGAAGGCCTCGTTGACCTCGAACAAGTCGATGTCGTCGACGGTCATGCCGGCGCGCTTCAGGATCTTCTTCGCTGAGGGCACGGGGGCGTTGAGCATCAAGGTGGGGTCGTCGCCGATGTTGCCGCTCGCGACGACGCGAGCACGCGGCTTCAGACCGTGCGCTTTCACGTAGTCCGCACTGGCGTACAGCACGGCGGCCGCGCCGTCGACGACGCCGGACGAGTTCCCCGCGTGATGCACGTGGATGATGTCGAGGTCCGGGTACTTCTGGTTGATGAGCTCGCGGAACGTCGGCACACCCTCCGCAAAGCGGTGGTCGGCGACTGCCGGGAAGCTCGGCGGCAACGCAGCGAGCGAGTCCGCCGTGGTGCCCGGCCGCGGGAACTCCTCGTGATCGAGCGCGAGGGTGCCGTCGAGGTTGAAGACCGGGATCAGACTCTTGTCGAACCGACCTTCCTTGATCGCGACCTCCGCGCGGCGCTGCGACTCGGCCGCATGTTCATCGAGGGCGCGACGGTCGATGCCTTCGAGCGTGGCGATCGCGTCGGCGCAGACACCCTGATGCGACTGTGGATGGATCGCCTGAAGGTGCAAGTTGTTCGCGCCCATCGGGAGCAGACCCTTCTTGGGCAACGACATCATCTCGGTACCACCGCCGATGACGAGGTCTTCGTGGCCCGCCATCACCATCGCCGCGGCGAAGTTGTTGGCCGTGATGCCCGAGCCGCAGAAGCGGTCGAGGGTGACGCCACTCGCACGGACGTCGTAGCCCGCGTCCAGCGCGGCCATGCGGCCGAGGTCGCCGCTCTGCTCGCAGACCTGCGAACTGGTTCCCCACACGACGTCGTCGACATCGGCCGTGTCGAACCCGTTGCGGTCGACGAGTGCTTTGAGCACCGTCGCCGCGAGATGCTGCGGATGAAGATGCGCGAGGGCGCCCTTGCCCTGCTTTCCGATGCCCCTGGGGGTTCGGCAAGCGTCGATGATGAACGCGTCAGCCATCATCGGAGTCTGCTCGGGCGGTTCTCTCTGCGCCACTCCACCGTGGCCGACGTACTGCGATACCTCCCGGCGATCCGTGCATCGCGACCTGAGCGCGTTACCCTCGTCCGGGCCGGGCACAGTGTCTGGCCTCAGAACACGAATCGATTGATTAATTGGCAACAGGCACCGTGAAGTTCTTCAACGCTGAGAAGGGCTACGGATTCATCTCCAGGGAGCAGGGCGAAGACGTTTTCGTCCACTTCTCGAACATCCAGGGCGATGGCTACAAGTCGCTCGACGAGGGTCAGCGCGTCGAATTCGACGTCGCCCCCGGCCGGAAGGGCGAGGAAGCCCAGAACGTCCGCCCGATCTGACCGAACCCCGTACTACGTGACGAGCCGCTGGCCAACGCCGGCGGCTCGTTTCGCGTCAGGACTCGGAGTCCGGACCGGATGCGTGACCAAAGGCCGGGTGACCCGCCCGAAGGTCCGCTGGTCCGGTGAAGCCCGGAAGAAGCGACAGATCGGCAGTTCTGCGGACCTGATAGCCGTCGGCTGTGATCGCGGCGATCTCGAAACCCGGGACCCAGGACCGGTTGAACCGAACGAAGACCTCGACCGCGTCGCCTGGGACAAAAGTGTCCGCGCCGCTCATGGTCGACGTCGAGGTTGCGCGAACGGTGCGCTCAGCATGTCGCGAAATGCCGCGTCCGACGGTTGACGCGGCTCGTTGAGTCGCCGGAGGTACTCCTTCAACGCGGCGCGGGCCACCGGGACGTGCGGCCCCGAGAGCTGCGACGAGTCTCGCAGGGCGGTCTTGGCGGCCGCGACTCGCGTCTTGCGGAGCGAGCGCTCTTCGGCAGAATGCGGCTCGCGGCCGGTCACGTGGGCGACAGCCGTTGGCGGAGCTTGCGTACCGACGCGATTCTGCGATCGCGGTCAGCTGATTCGGGCTGCTTCTGTATCCGTCGCTCGAGCTTGTCGAGCCGTTCGTTCTCGTCGGCCCGAAGCTTCGTCTGTTGCGCGGGTGACCGTGTCGAGACCGCAGTGACGAATGCCCCGAACGCGTCCAGGCTGCGCGTCAGACCGACCGACTTCGCGATCGACGCGAACGACTTGCCTTCGCTCCGAAGCTCGATGACCCTGTCGCCCACGAGCGCGTGATCGGACGCTGGTGCGCCAGCCCGCTCGGCGGACCCGCGCTTCGGCGTCAGGCGAGTCGGACCTTGGGCGCCGTTCTTGCTGGACGTCATCGTGTGATCCCCTCTGCGGAACACGCAATCGGAGCATCACCAGCCGGTCGCAATGTCGTGGCCACTCGGCCCCGAGTCCTCATCGTACCTGGTCGGTCGCCCGATCCGGCCATCGGCATGTGCTCCGGGGCCCGGAGGCGTCATCGGACCGCGAACAGCCGCCATTCGCCGGGCACGCCCTTGAGTATGTGTTCTCCGCGGTCCACGAACTCCATGTCCGATCCAGACACCAGGTCGACGACGGTGCGCGAGACAAGGACCTCACGTGCGCCGGCAAGTGCACCGACGCGTGCACCGATGTGGACGGCTACTCCGCCGATGTCCTCACCCCGCACCTCGACTTCGCCTGTGTGAACACCGGCTCGGATCTCGATTCCGAGCGTCGACAGCTCGCGACACAGGTTCTGCGCGCAACGGATCGCGCGAATTGGGCCGTCGAACGTCGCGAGCGCGCCGTCGCCGGTGTGTTTGACCACGACGCCTCGACCCGCTTGGACGTGTGCTCGCACGGCCGCGTCGTGGTCGTCGAGAAGCGCACGCCATCGGCGATCACCCATAGACGCGGCGAGCTCGGTCGAGCCGACGATGTCGGTGAACAAGACGGTGGCGAGCATCCGGTCGGCGTCGACTGCGGCCGTGCGCTGGCCGACGAGAAAGGCTTCCATCGCATCGAGCACTGAGTCCTGGTCGCCGAACCACGGCATGTGGTCCGATCCCGACAGTTCGACGAACTGCGCGTCCGGGATGTGTTCCGCGAGATAGCGCCCTTCGGCGATGTCCACCATCGGGTCGCTGGTCCGGTGAATCACGAGCGTCGGCACCTGAATGGTCTCGATCGCGGCACGGAGATCCAGCTCACGAATCCACCGCGACGACGCCAGCAGGCCTCCGGGGCTTGTCGACTGGCGCTCGAAGCGATTCATCCATTCGACGAAACCGGGCTCGCCGTGCATCGTCGGTGCGACCATCGGGATCGACAACGTGTTCGGGGTGCCCCACGACGCGGCCCAGGCCTCGAAGTACCCATCCCACAGCTCACCCGGAACGCCGGGCCGGCCTTCCTCGGACACCGCACGAGCGAACGTGTCGATGAGGATGAGATGGCTGACGCGATCGGGATGCATCGCCGCGAACAACGCGCCGGTGGAACCCCCTTCAGAGATGCCAGCCAGTGCCGCGCGCTCGATCCCCGCGGCGTCCATCACCGCTTCGAGATCGTCGAGGCGTTCGTCGATGGTCGGGCTCGAGGTCTCCCTGTCCGACATGCCCTGGCCGCGCTTGTCGTAGTGAACGAAGCGAGAGAAGCTCGCGAGGCGACGGAGGAACCGCGCCGGCAAAGGGTGCTCCCACAGCACCTCGATGTTGGACACGATCGGCGGGATGCCGATGAGACTGACCGGACCGTCGCCGAACGACTGGTACGCGATGTAGACGTCGCCGTTGCGGGCGTAGTGCGTTTCAGGAACCGCCATGGTCACATCTTTCCGTCGTCGCGGTGCGCCCGACCGGCAGGATACGCGCCGACCTATGCCCCCCGGCGGGCACGCGTCATCAACGTGAGTTGCGCACTGCCGAGACCCGAGCTGATTACCCAGCTTGGCGCCTCGCTTCGCTGCGCGATGCTGAGGTGACTGCGACTGGCGGCGACGAGCGTGGACCACCACGGGGAAGCCTCTGATCGGGGACCGACCGCCTGGGTCTCCGCAACCGAGGTCGACCATGTCCGACTTCTCCGCCGTCGATGCGGCCGCCGACCCTGCCCGCCTGATCGCGTATCTCGACCAAGTTGGGCTCACGGCGATGAGGCACTACATGGCGGTGACGCACGCGCGGCAGGCGACTGCGCCTGTGCTCGACATCGGATGTGGCATCGGGCGCGACCTCGCGGTCCTCGAAGATCTTGGCGTCGCCTCGATCGGCGTCGATCCGAGCGCGTTCATGTTGCGCGCTGCGGTCAGTCGAGTGCGCTCACCACTGGCGCGTGCGAGCGGCGGACAACTCCCCTTCCCAGATCACGTGTTCTCCGGGTGCCTGGTGCAGCGCGTGCTCATGCACGTCGACGATCCGGCGTATGTGATCGCCGAAGCAGTGCGGTGTGTGCAGTCGAAGGGTGTCATGACCATCTTCGAACCCGATTGGTCGACCTTGCACATCAACGGTTCGTCGGTGCCGGCCTGGTGGACCAACCGCGCCAAGCATCCCTCCGTCGGCGCCGATGTCGGAGAGCTCCTCACCGAGGCGAACTGCAGGATCCGCGATCGTGTGGAGGAGCGCTCGTGGTGGACGTTCGACGAATTCGAACGGATCATCAATCCTCAGCTGTACGCCGATCGCGCGGTGGAAGCGTGCATGGCCACGCGTGCTGAAGTCGACATGTGGCTGGCGGAGCAACGCCGACAAGCAGCAACAGGCCGCTTCAGCGCGGGGATGGTGAAGATCCTCTGGGTCGCCTCGACGCCGTGAACCGCCGATCCAGACGCGAATACGTCGCCCGACGGGATCGAGCGTCGGATGGCGGCGGCACGGATGCGCGCGCTGCACGATCGAACGTGCGACGCGATCAGAGCGACAGGAGACGCGCGATCCGATCGTCGCTGGGGCCCAGGAACGTCGTCAGCACTCCGGCGACCGCGGCCACATCGAGGGTCCCGGCGTCGTGCATGGCCTCGAGGTCGGCCCAGTCCTTCGTCCGACTGAAGAATGCCTTGAACACCGCGAGGTCGTCACACGCGAGGAAGGGAAGCTCGGTTCCCGCGAACGGTTCCCAGCGCACGCGGCCTGCGACGCTCTCGTGGAACGGAGTGGTGTTGAGGAAGACGTCGACCGGCGTCGTCCCCCAGTGGAGCCGAGCCTGACCGTCCCGTACGAGCAGGCGGATGTCGTCATCGGTCGCGACGACGCCCCGCGGCAATGCGGCGAGCGTCGCATCCGTGTGCTCGGGACCAAGGAAGATGTTCACATCGAGATCGATCGTGCCGCGCGCCTGTTGGGTGCACCACGCCAGCGCGAGGGCACCGCCGAAGGCGTGAGCAATGCCGGCGTCGCGCAGGTGGTCGTGAATCGCCACCATCTTCCGCGCCAGCGTCATCTCTCTGCTCATCGGGCACGAGCGTCTGCGAGGCGTGGGAAACGCAACCGGGCAGCGTGGCGGGCGGGGAACATCGCCGCGAGCTCGAGGGCCTCCGCGAGCTCGACGCCCTTGGCGCGGCGCTCGTCGTCGGTGGCGTCGGCGCGGCGGGACATGTCGATGTCGGTCGCGTAGCCCGCCGCTCGAAGGATCCGATCGAGCGTGTCGACCCTCGGCACGGCCCGTCCCGCCTCGTAGGCAGCAAGGGTGGCGTGCGACGTGCCTGCCCGTTCGGCCAGCACCCGTAACGACAGCTGCGCGTGCTGCCGTGCCCATCGCAACGTACCGGCGGCATCCACGACCCAAGTGTACCAGGGTGGTATCAGATCCGATACCATCTGGACCGCGCAAGAAGCCAGTCGCTGCTCAACTGCCTGCGGCGTAATGACGAGTCAGGAGCCGAGAAGCTCCCAGGAGCGCAAGGCCGATCATGGTGCCGCAGATGGCGCCACCGACGACGTCGCGCGGTAGGTGCGCCCCGAGGTAGACGCGAGCCACGATGCACAGACCGGCAACCGTCCACACCGCAACGCGCAGCCATCGCGAGATGAAGGGCGTCAGCACGGTGGCGATTCCGAACACGATGATGGCGTGGCCCGACACGAAGCTGAGTCCGGAGGCAGGCACGTCGCCACGCAGGATGGCGTCGGGGATGTAGATTTTGGGCCGCTCGCGCTGGAAGTTGGCCTTGATGATGTCCTCGCTCCACAACTTGGCGGGCATCAGCAGCACCAACAGCACGGCCAGCCGGAACCTCTTCAAGATCAGGGCAACCGCCGCAACCACGGCCGGCGCCGCCAGCACCCCCGCATACTGAAAGATCGTCATCGGGACGTACAAGGCCTCGGGCAGTCCGTTGATCGACCGGAACAGCGACGCCTCTCGGCTGGTGACTCGGCCGCCATCGACGGAGAGTCCGAGAAGCACGAGGGCCGTGAGCAACACGGCCTCCGTACACACAAGGACCGTGTACGGCCGGGCCGACACGACTTCCTTGGCCCGGCGACCGAACTCCATCGCCCCCACGTTGGCACGCGGACGTTCGAGGCGAACGGCCTACGGTTGACGTCGGTGAAGGGGGCGGAGCCCGACCAGCATCGTGCGGTGATCGCGCGGCACCCGGCTGACGTCGTTCGCGCCGCGGCGGGAACCGCGGTGTTGGGGGTGTGTACGTGGCTGGCGTGGGACCACTCGCTGTCCGATCTGGAGCGTGGACTGTTCCACGCGATCAATGACCTTCCGTCGTGGTTGTACCGACCGCTGTGGCTGGTCATGCAGTGCGGTGCGCTGGGAGCCGCGTTCGTCGTGGCCGCGGTCGCCTTGTGCTTTCGGAGACTCCGGCTCGGGGCGGAGCTGTTCGCGGCCGGGGTGGGCGCGTACTACGCGGCGGTTGTGCTGAAGAACGTGGTCGACCGTGGGCGCCCGGGAGATCTGCTGAACAACGTCGTGTTCCATGGCCCCGCCGCTCACGGGCTCGGGTTTCCTTCAGGCCATGCTGCGGTGTCGTGTGCGCTCGCGGCGACGGCGTTCCCGTTCTTGGCGGGGCGGTGGCGTTGGGCGCTCTGGCTGATCCCGCTCACCGTCGGGTTCGCTCGCGTGTTCGTCGGTGCTCACTTCCCCCTCGACGTCCTCGGAGGATTCGCGCTCGGCTACACGGTGGCGGCGCTGACGCATCTGGTCGGCGGATCGCCCGACCGTCGCGGCTTCACGCCTGCGCGACCTGATACCGGCCGCGCGTGACGCCCCGCCGCCACGCGACGTACGTGCCCGCACCGAGGAAGATCGGCGGAAAGTACGTCGTTGCCCGCCACACGAGGACGGCGGCGAGCGCTGCGTCCGAGCTCGTTCCGAACCCCGTCAGCATCGTGATGAGGGCGGCATCGACGATGCCCAATCCGCCAGGCGTGATCGGTATCGCGCCCAGGAGCCGCGCTGCGGAGAACGACAGCAGCATCTCGAGAGCGCTCACTTGGTTGGCGCTGATCCCGACTGCACGGGCCGACAGCAGCAGCAGTGCGAACACCGCCATCTGGCTCGCGAGGACGGACCCTGTCAGACGGCCGGCGCGCTCGTGCAGGATGTCGCTGGTCTGCGCGCGGAAGCGGCTGATCGCGCGCTCGAGCCGGTCCGATGGCTCGCGGTGGAAGAAGTGCAGGACCCAGTTGACAACGCGATCGCCAAGTCGACCGACGAACTGCGCGCTTCGGTCGTCACGCAACGTCAACCAGATGACGGTTCCGGCGACGACGATTATGACCACACCGAGCGCAGCAAGTGCGATCGTCCCGGCGGTGCTCTGCCCAGTGAGCAGCACCAGGGTCACGGCCACGATCGGCAAGCCGAACTTGAATCCAAGGTTCCACATACCGGTGGCCACCACGGCTGTGCTGATGGCCACATCCGTCTGATCGAATGACTCGAACATGCGAAAGGTCATGCCGATCGCGACGGCGCCACCGGCGGGGACGGTGTTCGAGATCGCCGATGTGGTTTGGGTCTCCATGTAGCCGTGGCGGTACCGCAGGCCGGGAAGAACGGCCTGGTAGGGCCACGCGAAGGAGAGGTCGTAGAACGCGGCCCCGATGACGAGCACGAGCCACCAGGCCGAGCTCATCTGCGAGATCGCGTCCCAGGCCACCTCGTAGCTGGCGAACTGGGGGATGACGCCGAAGAAGATGAAGACGATGAGGGCGAGGCTCAAGACGCTCCCCAAGACGCGCCTCGCGGTCGAGCCCCGACTGGACGCCGATCGTCCGACGTCGGGGACACGCGGCGAATGGCCCGGGTCATCGTCCGGGGGCATCACCCTGGATTCATGGTCCACCATTGCGTTCTTCCGCTCTGGGCGCCACCACTCGGCGATCGCGCAATCGGGCGCCGTCGGTACAGGGTGTTCAGCAGCGCGTGACGCTCTTGGCGAGGTCGGAGACAGCCGTCTGCAAATCGGAGACGGCAGTGCTGATCGAGTTGAGATCTTCGGATGCGGTGGACGCATCGAAGGAGGACACCGCGGCGTGCAACTTGTCGTAGGCGTCACGGACTCGCTGTACCTGTCCCTTGTACTGCGACTGCGCCGCGTCAGCGAGGTTCCCGATCGACTCCTTGACTCCGTCGAGTGCTGCGTTGAGGCCGTTGGTGCCTTCCGCGCGGACGTCGACCTTTGCCAGCGCGTCAATCGATGACTCGAGCGCGTTCCGAGCGCCGCACACATCTGTCGAGCTCGACAGCGACGACGCGCGGGTCTCGTCCTTGGAACTGCAGCCAATCACGCTCGTCGAGAGCACGAAGAGGCAGGTGAAGACCGCGAACCATCGGCCGATCTGGGCCACGCCGAGATGGTCCGACGGACAGCGATGTCAGTCGTCATTCCCGACGGGTGATTGCGACGAGGCGCGGCCCGCGGTGTGGAAACGGATCTCGGTGGTGGGAACCGCGACGGGCACTCCTGATGACCACGAGTACAGGCACGTCTAGGTCGACGCGGATGGGTCGTCGAGCACGAACAGAGCGACGGGCATCGGGACGCCTTTGAGCTCGACGTCGCCGAGCGGACGGGTGGCGAGTCCTGATCCGACGATCAGATCGACGACGGTTCGGGACATGAGAACTTCCCCGGGTTGAGCAACACCCTGGATGCGTGCCGCGATGTGCACGGTCATGCCCGCGATGTCAGCGCCTCGCAGCTCGATCTCTCCGATGTGGACGCCGGCTCGAATAGAAAGGCCGAGGTCCGCGAGCCGGTCTCGTATCGAGGCGGCACATTTGACCGCACGTGCGGGACCGTCGAACCGGGCAACTGCTCCGTCGCCGGTCGTGTTGACGAGCCGTCCCCCGAAGCGGTCGAGCTCTTGACGCACGACCTCGTCGTGACGATCGAGGTGGTCGCGCCATCGCCGTTCACCGATCCGAGCGAGCGTCTCGGTCGAGGCGACGATGTCGGTGAACAGCACGGTTGCCAGGACGCGCTCCGGGTCGGGGCCGCCGCGATGTCCGGTGAGGAACTCTTGGACCTCGTCCATCATGTCGTCGGTGTCACCGACCCAGTACAGGCAGTCCTGCCCAGCCAACTCGACATAGCGGACGTCGGGGATGTGCTCAGCCAGGTAGCGACCGTGACCCACCCGGATGTTCTGACTGTCACGGCGGTGCAGCACCAACGTCGGCGCTCGAATCAGACCCAGCAGCGGACGGACATCCGCTCGATACCCGATCTCGAGGACAGCTCGGGCCATCGCCGGGCTCGCTCCTCGGCGGCCCGAACGGTCCCACCATGCTCGGAAGGACGGATCATCGGCCACCGTCGGTGCCGCGAACGACAGAAAATCGGGACCCTCACCCGCCGCGCCGGGCTGCGTGTTCGTGTCCAAGAACCGATCCACGAGCCGGTCGGGCATACCGACTGGGTAGTCATCGGCGCGGCGCATACGGGCCGCACCGTTGATGATCACGAGCTTGCTGACCCGATCCGGATGCGCCGCGGCCAGCATGATTGCCTCGAGCGACGAGTCCCTTGGCGCGATCACGTCCACCTCGAACGCACCCACCGCGTCGAGCACCGCGATCGTGTCGTCCACCCACTGCTCCAACGTCGGTGGCGTCAACGGAGACGTCGGGTCTGACAATCCGATCCCGCGCCCGTCGAACTCGATCACCTGACAGAACGTCGAGAGCCGCGCCTGCCAGCGCCGCAACGACGGCTCCTCGTCGATCGCCTCCATCGGCAACAGCGGCGCCCCCGGATACCACAACACGAAACTCGCGTCGGCGCGTTCGCCCACTACCCGATAGGCGATGTGCACGTCGCCCGCCGACGCGTACCGGACCTCTGTACCCACGGACGCCCAGTGTCGCGCCACACCCGCGGCGGGGTCGGCGCCTAGCTACGGCTACCTGGTGTGACGCCACGGGCGCGAACCTTGGGTGATGGAGTGGCTGGTCGCATCCCTGGTTCTCTCGGTCGCACT
>DASUCS010000152.1:0-2794 GCA_036275935.1 Acidimicrobiales bacterium | reverse complement strand
GCGGTCCGGGCTCCCGGCTACACGATGACGCTGCGGATGACCTCGCCCGCGGTCATGGCCCGGAAAGCGTCGTTGACCTCGTCGAGCTTGATGCGGCGCGACACCATCGAGTTGATGTCGAGCCGACCGGTCTCCACGAGGCTCACGAGCTTCGGGAAATCACGCCGGACCTGCGCCGACCCGTAGAGGCAGCCGAGCAGCTTCTTCTCGTCGTAGAAGAGCTGCATCGCCGAGAACGTGACCTGATCGGTGATCGCCGGCATGCCGACGACGACGACGGTGCCACCGCGGCGGGCGGTGTTGAACGCCTGCAGGATCGTGTCCGGAAGGCCGATCACCTCGAACGCGTAGTCGGTCCCCCGCCCGCCGGTGAGCTCCTTCACCTGCTGGATGGGATCGCCCTTGGCCGGGTCGATGAGATCGGTCGCACCCTGCTGCTCGGCGGTCTTGCGCTTCAGCTCCACCGGATCGATGGCGAAGATCCGCGACGCACCTGCGATGCGCGCGCCCTGGATCACCGACTGTCCGACACCGCCGCAACCGATGACGGCGACCGTCGCGCCGGGCTTGACCTTGGCGGTGAACAACGCGGCCCCCACGCCAGTCGTCACGCCGCAACCGATGAGCGCGAGCTGCTCGGCGGGAAGATCCGTCTCGACCTTCACCACCGACGACTCACCGGTGAGCATCAGGTCGGCGAACGTGCCGAGCCCCGTCATGCCGAACACGCTCGAGCCGTCGGGACGAATGCCTCGGCTGTCGGCGATGTGCTGGCTCGACGTCTCGCACAGGTTCGACTCGTCGTTGAGGCAGTGGAAGCACAGCCCGCACGCGGGCATGAACGACGCGATGACCGTGTCGCCCTTCTTCACCCGTGTGACCTCTTTGCCGACTTCGAGGATCGTGCCGGAGCCCTCGTGGCCGAGCACGATCGGCGTCGGCATCGGGACCTTGCCCTTCTGCACCGTGAGGTCCGAATGGCAGACGCCGCTGGCGTCGATCTGCACACGGACGTCGTTCGGGCCCAGCGGCGGGTCCTGCAGCTCCTCGATCTCGAGCGGCTTGTTGTACTCGTTCAGCACTGCAGCGCGCATGGAGTCCCCCTCGGCTGGTTCGCTCGGCTGGTGCGCCGATTTCCCTGCAGTCTGCCGAATCCAAGAAGAATCGGCGAATGGACACCATCGACCTCGTCGGGCGCGACGGTATTCGACTGGCCGCCGACGTCGCCGGACCGGCTGACGGCCCGCCCGTGCTGCTGTTCCACGGCGGCGGGCAGACGCGCCACGCGTGGGGCACGACGCTGTCGGTGCTCGGCGAACGCGGGTTCCGCGCGCACAGCGTCGACCTGCGCGGGCACGGCGAGAGCGACTGGGACCCCGACGGCGACTACACGCTCGACGCGTTCGCCGCGGACATCCGTGCCATCTCGGCCACGATGCCGGTTCCGCCCGCGCTGGTCGGCGCGTCGCTCGGCGGCATCGCGTCCATGGCGGCCATCGCGGAGGCGGAGATCCCCGCGCGCATCGCCAGCTCCCTCGTCCTCGTCGACGTCGCGCCGACGATCGAGATGGAGGGCGCACTGCGCATCGGCGCATTCATGGCCGAACACATGGAGGACGGCTTCGGTTCGCTCGAAGAAGTGGCCGACGCGATCCAGACCTACAACCCGCATCGCCCGCGCCCGTCCGATCTCTCCGGACTCAAGAAGAACCTTCGCCAACGCGATGACGGTCGGTGGGCGTGGCACTGGGACCCACGCTTCATCAGCGGCCGCTTCGGCTCGAAGGACGAGACGCGTTCGTCACTGGTCGACCCGGCCAGATTGCGCGTCGCGGCGAAGACGCTGGTGATCCCGGTGCTGCTCGTGCGAGGACGCATGAGCGACCTGCTCAGCGAGGAAGGCGCGCAGGAGTTGCTCGAGCTCGTGCCGCACGCTCGACTGGTCGACGTCGCCGGCGCCGGGCACATGGTGGCGGGCGACCGCAACGATCTGTTCAACGACGCCGTCGTGTCGTTCCTCGAGGAGGTTCGCCCGCAATGACCGAGCCCAGCGAACGCATCGAGTACGACGAGTTCTCGCTGTTCCACGAGAACGCATCCGAGTTCGGGATTCCGTACGACGGACCGCCAGTCGTGCGACGTGAGGAAGTTGCCGTCGACGCCGATCGGAACCTCAGCGCGCTGGTGTGGGGTGACACGCCCGCCGAGATCGTGTTCCTCCACGGCGGCGCGCAGAACGCGCACACGTGGGACACCGTCGCGCTCGCGCTGAAGCGCCCTCTCGTCTGCATCGACCTCCCCGGCCACGGACACTCCGACGGCGGTCGCTCCGGCTCACTCGATCTCGCCTCGAACGCGCAGGACGTGGCCACCGTGATCCGCAGACTCGCGCCTGACGCCAAGGCGGTCGTCGGAATGTCGCTCGGTGGCATGACGTCGCTCGCACTGGCGCACGCCGCGCCCGATCTGGTCCGCAAGCTCGTGCTCGTCGACATCACTCCCGGCGTGAACCAGGAGAAGAGCGCCGACATCCACGCATTCATCAACGGACCGGAGAGCTTTCCCGACTTCAACGAGATCCTGAAGCGCACGATCGAGTTCAACCCGACCCGCACGGAGTCGTCGTTGCGGCGCGGCATCCTGCACAACGCGGTGCAGCGCGACGACGGCAGCTGGGTGTGGCGCTACGCCCGCTTCCGGGCCACTGATGCGGGGCCGGGCGACGGCGGCAACGTGATCGAACAGGCCGGCGCGCTGTGGGACTTGGTGTCCACGCTCCAGATGCCCCTGATGC
>DASUCS010000151.1:0-9937 GCA_036275935.1 Acidimicrobiales bacterium | reverse complement strand
CTCACGGGCGAGGTGCGACAGCATCGCCACGATCTCCGTCATGAACTCGGGCACGGACACGCGCACGCCGGGAGCTTCGAGGGGACGGACCTCCTGCTTCGCGATCGCGACCTCGGTCTCGACGTCGAGCGGGTAGTGCGTGCGGATCTGCGCACCGAAGCGGTCCTTGAGCGGCGTGATGATGCGGCCGCGGTTGGTGTAGTCCTCGGGGTTGGCGGACGCCACCAGCATCACGTCGAGCGGCAACCGCACCTTGTACCCGCGCACCTGCACGTCGCGCTCTTCGAGCACGTTGAGAAGACCGACCTGGATGCGCTCGGCGAGGTCGGGGAGCTCGTTGATGGCGAAGATGCCGCGGTTGGTGCGAGGCACGAGGCCGTAGTGCAGCGTCAGCTCGTCCGACAGGTAGCGGCCCTCGGCGACCTTGATCGGGTCGACCTCACCGATGAGGTCGGCGATCGACGTGTCGGGGGTCGCCAACTTCTCGCCGAACCGGGTGTCACGGTGGACCCACTCGATCGCGGTCTCGTCGCCGTGCTCACGCACAAGGTCGCGGGCGTGCTTCGACACGGGGTGGTACGGATCGTCGTTGATCTCCGAGCCGGCGACGATCGGCATCCACTCGTCGAGCAGGTTGATGAGCGAACGGATCATGCGGGTCTTCGCCTGCCCGCGCTCACCCAGGAAGATCACGTCGTGGCCGGCGAGGAGTGCGTTCTCCAACTGCGGGAGGACGGTCTCCTCGTAGCCGAGCACGCCGGGGAACAGCGGCTCGGAGGCCTGCACCTTGGCGATGGCGTTCCGTCGGACCTCTTCCTTGACGGGAACCGATTCCCATCCGGACTCGCGGAGCTGACCAAGCGTGGCAGGACGACTCATGCCTCGAAGCTACAGGCGATTTCTCCGGACCTCCCAGCGCGGCCATCATCGCGGCCCGGTGAAGTACTTCTTCGGGCTCCTCGCAATCGTGGGCGTCGTCGCCGGCGTCACGGTCGCCGGGTACAACGCTTGGGACAAGGCGACGCACACCCGCGACGACAACGGCGGCGTGCTCGCCGGTGGACCCTCCACGACGGCGCCGGGGAACTCGTTGCTGCCGGCCAAAGGGCAGGTCGCGCTCGTCGGCGGCGTGACGAGCATCCACATCGACGGCGCAACGGTCGACAACCTGCCCACACCGATCACCGTGACGGTGGCCGACCGCGGCGTCGGGGGCGCGACGATCACCCCGGTCGTGGTCGACGGCCGGACGACATCGATCGACTGGCAGGCGGGCCAGCCGATGCCGATCTCGGGCAACGGTGGCAACCTCCTCCTGAAGGGCGTGGTGATCGACGCCGGAGGCGATGGCGTGTCGATCGTGCTCGACGGCACACAGAGCATGACGCCGGGCACCTACAAGATCAGTACGTCGGTCGCGGTCGGCTCGACACCGATGGACAGCGTGACGTTCGACGCGACCGACAAGACGACGGCGAAGTTCCGCGGCACCGCGAGCGTGCCGCACGACGGTCCGCTCGGCGCCCAGGGTGCCGGATCCATCACGCTCGACGGCAAGGTGACCGTCACCCACCCGGACGGCTCGACGACACAGGCAACGCATCTCGAGCTCGACAAGGGCCTCTACCGAGTCACGCTGACGCCCACGCCGGGCGGCGACTACATCCTCCAGGCGCTCCTGCAGGGGAATGTGAAGTAGGAACGGCGAGTGCAACACGAGCTCGGCGGTGACTGGCGCGCCGCAGTCGCCGACGACGAGCTGCGCCGAGCGTTCACGGATCCGGACTTCGCCGACGACGGCTGGGAACCGATCGCGGTGCCCGGGCACTGGCGGAACGCCAGCGGTTTCGGCGACACGGACGGCCCGTTGCTGTACCGACTCCGGTTCGAACATCCGATCCCTGCGGACCCGGAGCGGACCTGGCTGACGTTCGACGGCCTCTTCTACCAAGGCGACGTCTGGCTCGACGGCACGTACCTCGGCGACACGGAGGGTTACTTCCAGCCGCACACGTTCGACATCAGCGAACCGATCTCGTCGCGGGCCGAGCACACGCTCGCGGTCGAGGTGGCATGCGCACGCCAGACCGACGTCAGCGCCAAGCGCAACCTCACCGGGGCCTTTCAACAGTCGGACTACATCGATCCGGAGTGGAACCCCGGCGGCATCTGGCGCCCGGTGCGGCTCGAGTCGACCGGACCGGTGCGCATCCGCGACCTACGAGTTCGTTGCCGCGACGCCACGCCGGAACGCGCGGTCGTCGTGTTCGACGCGAACCTCGAGACGCTCGACAGCCGATCCGTCACGATCAAGTCGACTGTCGGGGCGGTGGACCACGACCTGACCCAGACCCTTGCCGCCGGCGAGAACCATGTCGAGTGGACCGTGACCGTCGAACAGCCCGAGCTGTGGTGGCCGTGGTCCCTCGGCGACCAACCGCTCCACGACGTGTCCGTCGAGGCGTGGGTCGACGACGAGCGCAGCCACCGCCGCCAGGTGCGAACGGGACTACGGCGCGTGGATCTCCACAACTGGATCTGCTCGATCAACGGTGAGCGGCTCTTCCTCAAGGGTTCGAACGCCGGTCCCACACAGCTCGACCTCGCGAGCGCGACGCGCGAGCAGCTCGCCTCCGACGTGAAGCTGGCGAAGGATGCAGGACTCGACTTCCTGCGCGTGCACGCGCACATCACACGTCAGGAGTTCTACGACGCGGCCGACGAAGCAGGTTTGCTGCTGTGGCAGGACCTCCCGCTGCAACGCGGCTACGCCCGCGGCATCCGCAAGCAAGCAGTACGCCAAGCCCGCTACGCGGTGCAGGTCCTCGGGCATCACCCCTCGATCGCCGTGTGGTGCGGACACAACGAACCCGTCCCGATCACGGCTCCCATGACGGGCCAAGTGCTGCCGACGTGGAACAAGTCGATCCTCGATCGTTCGATCAAGCGCGCGCTCGAGCAGGCAGATGGCACCCGGCCCGTCGTCGCGCACTCCGGCGTGCTCCCGCACCCGCCGCAGCTCGACGGCACCGACAGCCACCTGTACTTCGGTTGGTACTGGGGCGAGGAGCGCGACCTCCCGAGGCTGTGCGCGACGATGCCGCGGCTCGTGCGATTCGTCTCGGAGTTCGGCGCGCAAGCCGTGCCGGACGCCGCTGCGTTCTGCGCGCCGAGCCGATGGCCCGATCTGGACTGGGACGAGCTCGGCCAACGGCACTGCCTCCAGAAGGACGCGTTCGATCGTTACGTGCCGCCGCCGCACTACGCGACGTTCGACGACTGGCGTGCCGCGACCCAGCACTACCAAGCGACGGTCATCAAGCATCACGTCGAGACGCTGCGCCGCATCAAGTACCGGCCCACCGGAGGCTTCGCGCAGTTCCTGCTCGCCGACTGCATGCCGGCGGTGACGTGGTCGGTGCTGGACCACAGCCGTGTGCCGAAGCGCGGGTACGCAGCGCTGGCTGCGGCATGCCAGCCCGTCATCGTCGTCGCCGATCGGCTCGACGCGGTGCTACGGCCGGGCGCACCGCTCGAGCTCGACGTCCACGTCGTGTCCGACCTTCGATCTCCGCTCGTCGGTTGCCGGGTGACGGCGACGCTGGGATGGGACGGCGGCGAACGGGTGTGGACGTTCGGCGGCAACGTCGGCGCGGACGAGTGCGTGCTCGTCGGGCACGTCACCACCGAGGTGCCGGCCACCGCCGGTCCGGTGTGGTTGGACCTCGCGCTCGACGGACCGGTCCACGCGACGAACGGCTACGCCGCCGAGGTGCGTTGATGGTCGGCGGACGTGAGCGGATTCACAAAGTCCCCGATGGGTGGCATCGCCAACTCGTATGACCAATTTCCGCCGTTCAACACGGTCACGGCTAACTTCCGAATCGTGGTTGCGACGCAACAAGATCTGACGACCGCGCCGACTCCTGTGGTGAACGGCGAGGTCCGTCGGCGCAGGTGGTGGCCACTCGAGTTCTACCGATCGGCCGTCGGCAAGAAGTGGGTGATGGCGATCACCGGCATCGTGTGGCTCGGCTACGTGGCCGCCCACCTGTTCGGGAACCTGAAGGCGTACCTCGGGCCGGCCGAGATGAACAGCTACGCGGAGGGCCTTCGCGATCTGTTCACGCCGGTCTTCCCGCGCTCGTTCGTGCTGTGGGTGCTGCGCAGCGGCCTCATCGCTGCGCTGGTGATCCACATCCATGCCGCGTACACGCTCACGGTGATGAACCACCGTGCTCGCCCGGAGAAGTACGAGTCACCGCGTGACTATGCCGCCGCCAACTACGCGTCGCGCACGATGCGGTGGAGCGGGATCATCGTGCTGCTGTTCATCGCGTGGCACCTCGCCGACCTCACCGCGGGTTCGCTCGACCCCCACTTCGTTCGCGGCGATCCGTACAACAACCTCGTGCACAGCTTCGAGCGACCGGCGGTCGCCATCCTGTACATCGTCGCGATGCTGGCGCTCGGACTGCACCTGTTCCACGGCGCGTGGAGCATGTTCCAGAGCCTCGGTGCGAACAACCCACGTTTCAACAAGTGGCGTCGGTACTTCGCCAGCACGTTCGCCGCGGTCATCGTCGTCGGCAATCTGAGCTTCCCGATCTTGGTGCAGGCGAAGGTGCTCTCCTACGACCAGCACGCCCGTGACGACGTCGTCGCCCTTCACCAGGCAGGGAAGTAGTCATGGCCCTCGACACGTTCGCAGTTGACGCCGCACTCGACGGCAAGGTCCCGACCGGTCCGATCGAGGAGCGCTGGGATCAGCACAAGTTCGACATGAAGCTGGTGGCCCCGCACAACCGCCGCCGCTTCAAGGTCATCGTCGTCGGCACGGGACTCGCGGGTGGCGCGGCCGCCGCGACCCTCGGCGAGCTCGGGTACGACGTCCACTGCTTCACGTTCCACGACTCGCCGCGTCGTGCGCACTCGATCGCCGCGCAAGGTGGCATCAACGCCGCCAAGAACTACAAGGGCGACGGCGACTCGATCTTCCGCCTCTTCTACGACACGGTGAAGGGCGGCGACTACCGCGCTCGCGAGGGCAACGTGTATCGCCTCGCACAGCTCTCGGTCGACATCATCGACCAGTGCGTCGCCCAAGGCGTGCCGTTCGCACGCGAGTACGGCGGCCTGCTCGACAACCGCAGCTTCGGCGGCGCGCAGGTGAGCCGCACGTTCTACGCGCGCGGCCAGACGGGCCAGCAGCTGCTGCTCGGCGCCTACCAGGCGCTCGCCCGTCAGGTCGGCGCCGGGACCGTGACGATGTATCCGCGCACCGAGATGCTCGACCTCGTCCTGAAGGACGGCCAGGCGTGCGGCATCGTCGCTCGCCATCTCCACACCGGTGAAGTGCGCAGCTACAACGCGCACGCGGTGGTGCTCTGCACCGGCGGCTACGGCAACGTCTTCTACTTGTCGACGAACGCGACGGCGTCGAACGCGACCGCCATCTGGCGGGCGCACCGGCGCGGTGCGCTGTTCGCCAACCCCTGCTTCACGCAGATCCACCCGACCTGCATCCCGGCCAGCGACGACTTCCAGTCGAAGCTCACGCTGATGTCCGAGTCGCTGCGCAACGACGGCCGCGTGTGGGTGCCGAAGAACCCGGACGACACTCGCTCGCCGGATCAGATCCCTGAGAGCGAACGCGACTACTTCCTCGAGCGCCGGTATCCCGCCTTCGGGAACCTCGTCCCGCGCGACGTCGCGTCACGGGCGATCAAGGTCGAGGTCGACAAGGGCAACGGCGTCGGTCCACTGAAGAACGGCGCGTACCTCGACTTCTCCGCCACGATCGCACGGCTCGGGCACGACACGATCGAAGAGCGCTACGGGAACCTGTTCGAGATGTACGAGCGCATCACGGGCGAGAACCCGTACGTCGTGCCGATGCGCATCTACCCCGCCGTCCACTACACGATGGGTGGGCTCTGGGTGGACTACGAGCTGCAGTCGACGATCCCCGGTTGCTTCGTCGCAGGCGAGGCGAACTTCTCCGATCACGGCGCCAACCGCCTCGGTGCGTCGGCGCTGATGCAGGGCCTCTCGGACGGCTACTTCGTGTTGCCGTACACGGTGCCGAACTACCTCGCCGGTCAGCTCGGTCAGTCGGTCGTGCCGATCGACGATCCCGTGTTCGCCGCAGCGGAGGCCGAGGTGCGCGAGCGCACGCGGCAGCTGATGGCGACGAAGGGCACGCGCTCTGTCGATCACTTCCACCGCGAGCTCGGCAAGATCATGTGGGACAACTGCGGCATGGAACGCTCGCAGGCCAGCCTCGAGAAGGCGCTGTCCGAGATCCCCGCGCTGCACGAAGAGTTCGTGAAGGACCTGCGCCTGCTCGGGACCGATGAGGGACTGAACCAGTCGCTCGAGAAAGCGGGCCGCGTGTCCGACTTCTTCGAGCTCGCACGGCTCATGTGCCGCGATGCGCTGCACCGCGAGGAGTCCTGCGGTGGGCACTTCCGCGTCGAGCACCAGACGGAGGACGGTGAAGCGCTGCGCGACGACGATCACTTCGCCTACGCCGCCGCGTGGAAGTACGCGCCGATGGGCCAAGAGCCGGACATGGTCAAGGAACCGTTGAACTTCGAGTACGTGCACCTTGCACAAAGGAGCTACAAGTAGCGATGCCGCGCACACTTCACCTGACGTTGAACGTGTGGCGGCAGCCGCAGGGCGGCCAAGGCCAGTTCGTCACCTACGACGTGCCGGACATCAGCGAAGACATGTCGTTCCTCGAGATGCTCGACATCGTCAACGACCGCCTCTTGGCCGACGGCGAGGAGCCGATCGCGTTCGAACATGACTGCCGCGAAGGCATCTGCGGCTCGTGCGGGATGATGATCAACGGCCGCGCCCACGGTCCGCAGCGCGGCACCGCGACGTGTCAGCTGCACATGCGCAAGTTCAGTGACGGTGACGTGATCACCATCGAGCCGTGGCGGGCCGCGGCGTTCCCGGTCGTGAAGGATCTCGTCGTCAACCGCAGCGCCCTCGATCGCATCATCGAAGCCGGCGGCTTCATCTCGGTGAACTCGGGAGCCGCGCCCGAGGCGAACATGACGCCGGTGCCCAAGCCCGTCGCTGATGCCGCGTTCGACGCGGCGGCGTGCATCGGATGCGGCGCGTGTGTGGCCGCGTGCCCGAACAGTGCCGGCCAGCTCTTCACATCGGCGAAGATCCAGCACCTCAACCTGCTCCCCCAGGGCCAGGCCGAGCGCTACTCGCGCGTCGAGGCGATGGTCGACACGATGGAGGAGTTCTTCGGCTCCTGCACCAATCACGGCGAGTGCGAAGAGGCCTGCCCGAAGTCGATCTCCATCGACTACATCGCCCTGATGAACCGGGACTACATCAAGGCCAAGTTCAAGCAGCGCAGGCTCGCCAGCCAGAAGAGCTGAGCCTCGACACGAATCGCTCAGCCTGCGGCCTCGCTGCTTTCGTGCTGTCAGGCGGCCGTTTGTCGCTGCGCTCCCAGCGGCGGCTTCGCCTGACCTGCGAACACGTTGTTCGCGCTTCCTGACGGGCCGTCAAGTTGAACCAGGCGCACTCTTCGTACTAGCAAAGGACAGGTTTTGGTCCGCCAAAAACCTGTCCTCAACGCGATCCAGGAGATTTGCGCGCAGATGCTTCACGTACTCGCCGCCGAGGGCGGCTACCAGGAGTTCACCCTCGGCGGCGCCGAGACGTTCTGGCTGATCTTCTCGGGCCTCACCGCGCTGTTGGCGATCGGCGTCGGCTTCTATCTGATGCGCGGTGTCCTCGAGGCCGACCAGGGCACGCCGAAGATGATCGAGATCGCGACGGCGATCCAGGAAGGCGCCTGGGCCTACCTGAAGCGCCAGTTCAAGACGATCGCGGTGATCCTGATCCCGCTCGCGATCGTCGTGTTCCTCACGTCCACGAAGGTGGTCCAGCCCAACGGCGACGTCGCGCTGTCGTTCGCCCTCTCGGGAACCGCCCGCACGCTCGCCTTTCTCGCCGGTTGCCTGATGTCCGGGCTCACCGGCTACATCGGCATGACCCTCGCCACCCGCGGCAACGTGCGCACCGCGGCCGCGGCCAAGCGCAACTCGCTTCCCGATGCCCTGCGGGTCGCCTTTCGCACCGGCGGCATCGCCGGCATGTTCACCGTCGGCCTCGGCCTGCTCGGTGCCACGATCATCATCGCCGTCTTCCAGAACACCGCCTCGGCCATCCTCGTCGGGTTCGGCTTCGGCGGTTCGCTCCTCGCGCTGTTCCTTCGTGTCGGCGGCGGCATCTTCACCAAGGCCGCTGACGTCGGCGCCGACCTCGTCGGCAAGGTGGAGGCCGGCATCCCCGAGGACGACCCTCGCAACCCGGCCACCATCGCCGACAACGTCGGTGACAACGTCGGCGACTGCGCCGGCATGGCCGCCGACCTGTTCGAGTCGTACGAGGTCACGCTGGTGGCGTCGATCATCCTCGGCGTCGCGGCCTTCCACTCGATCTACCCGGATGACAAGTCGAAGTGGGCGTTGGGCCTGATCTTCCCGCTGATCGCGCGCGCGGTCGGCGTGCTCGCGTCCATCGTCGGCGTGTTCGCCGTGCGGGCGCGGGAAGGTGAGACCAACGCGTTGAAGCCGATCAACCGCGGCTTCCTCACCGCCGGCATCCTCACGGTCGTCGGCACGGGTGTGGTCGCCATCGGCTACGTCGGCAACGACAACCAGGGCGCCACGATCTCCAACGTCGGATGGCGAGTGTTCGCCGCCGTCGTGATCGGCCTCGTGCTCGCGCAGGCACTGTCTCGACTCACTGAGTACTTCACGTCGACCGAGACGGCGCCTGTGCACGAGATCGCGGAAGCGACTCGCACCGGTCCCGCCACGACCGTGCTCTCCGGCATCAGCTCGGGCCTCGAGTCGTCGGTGTACGCGATCATCCTCATCGCCATCGCGCTCGGCTCGGCGATCGCACTCGGCAGCGGCAACCTGCAGTTCTCGCTGTACCTCGTCGCCCTCACCGGCATGGGCATGCTGGCCACCACCGGCGTCGTCGTGTCCGAGGACACCTTCGGTCCAGTGTCCGACAACGCCGCCGGCATCGCCGAGATGTCGGGCGAGTTCGAAGGCGAGCCCGAGCGCATCATGGTGAGCCTCGACGCCGTCGGCAACACGACCAAGGCCGTGACGAAGGGCTTCGCAATCGGTTCCGCCGTCATCGCCGCCGTGGCGCTGTTCGCCAGCTTCATCGAGACGATCGGCAGCGAGCTCGACCTGCGCAACGCCAGCGGCGCGCTCAAGGCCGGTACAGAGCTGTTCCGTGATGCCGCGACGCAGATCAACGTGGCCGACCCCAAGGTGTTCATCGGGCTCCTCATCGGTGGCGCAGTGCCGTTCCTGTTCTCTGCGCTCGCCATCCGCGCCGTCGGCCGCACCGCCGGCGTCGTCGTCCAGGAGGTCCGTCGCCAGTTCGCCGACGGCAAGATCATGTCCGGCGAGCGTGAGCCCGAGTACGGCCCCGTCATCGACATCTGCACCGCCGCCTCGCTGCGCGAGCTCGCCACCCCCGCACTGCTGGCCGTGCTCACGCCGGTGATCATCGGGTTCGGCGTGAACTACCTCGCACTGGGCGCGTTCCTCGCGGCCGTGATCCTCACCGGTCAGCTGATGGCCAACTTCCTGTCGAACTCCGGCGGCGCGTGGGACAACGCCAAGAAGTACATCGAGGACGGACACGAAGGCGGCAAGGGATCTGACGCCCACAAGGCGGCGGTGATCGGCGACACCATCGGCGATCCGTTCAAGGACACCGCCGGGCCGGCACTGAACCCGCTCATCAAGGTGATGAACCTGGTGTCGCTGCTGGTGCTACCGGCCATCATCTCGCTGAAGGACAACAACGTTCGCTACGTCATCGCCGCGGCCGCGCTGGTCGTGCTCATCGGAGCGATCGCGTTCCTGTT
>DASUCS010000150.1:0-4483 GCA_036275935.1 Acidimicrobiales bacterium | reverse complement strand
TGTCGGTGAGGTCCTTCCACGTCCCGGCGACGCCCGGCACGTCGGCTTGACCGCCGAGCCGGCCTTCGGTGCCGACCTCGCGGGCGACGCGGGTGACCTCGTCGGCGAAGGCCGACAACTGGTCGACCATCGTGTTGATGGTGTCCTTGAGCTGCGCGACCTCACCGCGCACTTCGACGGTGATCTTCTGGCTGAGGTCGCCCTTGGCGACGGCGGTGGTGACCTGTGCGATGTTGCGGACCTGGCTGGTCAGGTTGCCGGCGAGTTGGTTGACGTTGTCGGTCAACGCCTTCCAGGTACCCGACACGCCCGGTACCTCGGCCTGACCGCCGAGTCGCCCTTCGGTACCGACCTCGCGCGCGACGCGGGTGACCTCTGCAGCGAAGCCGCCGAGCTGGTCGACCATCGTGTTCACGGTGCGCTTCAGCTCGAGGATCTCGCCGCGCACGTCGACGACGATCTTCTGACCGAGGTCGCCGTTCGCCACTGCGGTGGTCACGCGTGCGATGTCACGCACCTGGTCCGTCAGGTTCGACGCCATGAAGTTCACCGAGTCGGTGAGGTCCTTCCATGTGCCCGCGACGCCCGGCACGCGGGCTTGACCACCGAGGCGTCCTTCGGTACCGACCTCGCGCGCGACGCGGGTGACTTCGTCGGCGAAGGCCGACAGCTGGTCCACCATCGTGTTGATGGTGTCCTTGAGCTCTGCGACTTCGCCTTGGGCTTCCACGGAGATCTTCTGCGACAAGTCGCCCTTGGCCACAGCGGTGGTGACCTGCGCGATGTTGCGGACCTGGTCCGTGAGGTTGGCCGCGAGCTGGTTGACGTTGTCGGTGAGGTCCTTCCACGTACCGGACACACCCTTCACGTCGGCCTGACCACCGAGGCGTCCTTCGGTGCCGACCTCGCGGGCCACGCGCGTGACCTCGTCGGCGAAGGCGCGCAGCGTGTCCGTCATCGAGTTGATGGTCTCGGCCAGCGCCGCGACCTCACCCTTGGCTTCCACGGTGATCTTCTGCGAGAGGTCGCCGCGCGCCACGGCCGTGGTGACGAGCGCGATGTTCCGCACCTGGTCGGTCAGGTTGGCGGCCATGACGTTCACCGACGCGGTGAGGTCCTGCCATGTGCCTCGTAGACCTTCGACGCGCGCCTGGCCGCCGAGCTTGCCGTCCGTGCCGACCTCGCGGGCGACACGAGTCACCTCCGCGGAGAACGACGAGAGCTGATCGACCATCGCGTTCACGACCGCACCGATGCGTTGGAACTCACCCTTGACCGGGCGGCCGTCGATGGTGAGCGCCATCTTCTGACTCAGGTCGCCGTCGGCCACAGCGGACAGCACGCGAGCGACCTCGTTGGTCGGTCGCACGAGGTCGTCGATGAGTCCGTTGGTCGCCGACACCGCAGTCGCCCACGAGCCGGTCGCCCCGTCGACCTCGATGCGTTCGTCCATGCGGCCGTCACGGCCGACGACGCGCGCGACGCGCGTCAGCTCACGAGTCAGCTGCGTCTGTCGTTGGATGAGCGCGTTGACCCGACGCGCCAACTCGCCGTGGACGCCGCTGCGGCGCGTCGAGACCTTGGCTCTGACGTTGCCGGCCTCGGCATCTGCGAGCGCCTGACACACGCTCCAGAGGAATTGCTCGGTGGCGTCACCGCCGCCCGAGCCGTTGGTGGGGGCGAGGTCGATCGCCGTCACGGCGCGACCAAGCAGACGCTGGCAGCCGACGCCCGTGCGAAAACTTCGAAACTGACCAACTGACACGTCCCCTTCGGTGCGTGCCAGCCCCGTCACCACTAGTACCAGACATCGTGTAGAAAGTCATCAACGTCTGGGTTACGTGACCGACGTGTTGGGGTAACACGCCGCCACTTCTCTGGCGCGGGCGCACCGCCAGCCCCTGTCCACGCCTGGCAATTCAGACAAATGGTTTCCGAACTTCGGTGGTTCGGTCACGGGCGCGCGCGTGTCGCGCCAAACTGACCGGCCGTGACCGCGCCGAACATCGTGTTGGTGATGTCGGATCAGCACCGCGCCGACATGATGGGGTGCGCCGGCGACGCCGGCGTGCTGACACCGAACCTCGACGGCCTCGCCAACCAAGGCGTGCGCTTCTCGCGTGTGTCGTGTCAGGGCCCGTTGTGCATGCCCGCCCGGGCATCGTTCATGACCGAGCGGTACGTCCGTGATCACGGCGTGTACACGAACTGGGCGGAGATCGACCCCGACTCGCCGACCTACGTGTGGGCGCTGCGCGAGGCCGGCTACCACACCACGCTGCTCGGCAAGGCGCACCTGTATCGCGACGAGATCCACGACGCTGGTCATGTCGACGAGCTCGCCGCGCGGCTGACGGCGCTCGGCTTCTCCGAGGTGCGCGAGACCGGCGACAAGTTCTCGAGCTCCATGCTCAACCGCTACACCGACAGCCTGCGCGATCGCGGGTTGCTCGAGGCCTACCAGCAGCACATCGCAGATCGCGCCTACCAAGGTGACAACGAGACGGGCGCGAACGCCACGAAACGCATTCCGATGTGGGATGCGACCCCGTTGCCACTGCCGCTCGACGCGTACATCGACGCGTGGCATGGACGAGAAGCCGTGCGTTGGATCGAGGAGTACGAGCGTCCGGAGCCGTTCTTCTTGTTCCTCGGGTTTCCCGGCCCGCACGATCCCTGGGACGCGCCGCAGGCCGCCGTCGATCGGTACCGCGACGTCGACATCTCGATGCCACGCACCACGACCCGGCCGCGCACCGAGGGCACGGGTCGGTACGGCGCGCTGCTCGATTCGTTCATGTGGTTGTCGGACACCGAGACGATGACCGACGATGCGATACGCGGCATGCGGCGCGCGTACAGCGCTGACGTGTCGGTCATCGACGACGCGGTCGGCGGTGTGGTCGCCGCACTCGAGGCGCGCGGGCTGCTCGACAACACGTGGGTCATCTACACCAGCGATCACGGTGAGATGGGCGGGAACCACGGGATGATGTCCAAGTGCGTGCTGTACGAGCCCGCGGTGCACGTGCCGCTGATCGTGCGTCCACCGGGTGGTTGCGCGCCGCGGGTCGTCGACTCGTTGATCGAGCACGTCGACGTGCCGGCGTCGGTCCGCGAGATCGCCGCCGCGCCCGACATCGACAACAGCGAGGGTCGGTCGCTGCTGGGCTACGTGCGCGGCGACGACCCGCAGCCGCGCGATGTTGCGGTCAGCGAGAACTGGGGCTTCGCCTGCTTCGAGACCGAGCGCTACAAGCTCGTGATCGACGAGGACGCGCTGTCACCGTGTCAGCTGTTCGATCTCGCCGAGGACCCGCTCGAGGATCACGACCGTCTCGCCGACCCCGACGCGAAGCCCGTGGTCGAGGAGCTCATGGACACGCACGTGCGTCCGTTCTTCGCCACCGCGCCGGCCCGTCCCCACACGAGCATCTTCACGCCCTGACCACCCACCCCGAGGGATCGGCGCTACTCGAGGGTGGCGTAATTCGTCGAGCGGTCTTCGGCCTGTGTGCCCAGGACTTCGTCGACACTCGCTGCGAGATCGCGGAGGTACTCCTCGATCACCGGTGCGTTGCCTGCGCTCACGGTTGCGTGCAACGAGTCGGGCGGACCTTGGCGATCCTGGAACCACCCGCGCCGACCGAGCGCGTCACCGACGGCGAAGACGTCGACCATCACCGTCGATCCGGGGTCGGCGGCGATGGCCAAGAGGTGCGCGGTCGGATCTCCGAGGATCGTCAGTCCGTCGATGGCGCGCACGCCGTCGCGCATCCGTTGCGCGGTCTCGAGCACCGTCGCGGTCAGTCGCTTGTAACCCTCGATGCCGAGGTGGTGCATGACCGCCCATGCCGCAGCCATCGGCAGCGCGGGACGCGTGCCCTGGATGCCGGGTGATGCGTACAGCCCTCCGAGCCAGTCCTCGAACACGAACGTCTGGTAGCGGCGCAGCTCCTTCGTGCGATGCAGCAGCACCGATGCGCCCTTCGGCGCGTAACCGAGCTTGTGGATGTCGGCGGAGATGGTCGTGACGCCTTCGACGCGGAAGTCCCACGGTTCCACGTCGCGTCCGAGCATCTCCATGAACGGCAACACGAAGCCGCCCATGCATGCGTCGGTGTGAAAGCTCGCTCCCGCCTCCGCCGCGAGCGCCGCGAGCTCGGGGATCGGGTCGATGACGCCCTGCGGATATTGCGGCGCAGAGCCGACGACGAGAACGGTGTTGCGGTTGATCGCAGCCGCCATCGCGTCGACGTCAGCGCGGAAGTCCGCACACACCGGGACGCTGTGGACCGTCAGACCGAAATAGTGCGCGGCCTTGTGGAATGCAGCGTGCGCGGTGTTCGGCAGCACCATCTCCGGCTCGCTGATGCCGCGTTCGGCCTTCCCGCGCTCGCGTGCGGCCTTGACGGCGGAGAGGATGCTCTCGGTTCCGCCAGAGGTCATGAAGCCCGCGGCCCCGTCCGGCGCGTGCAGTAGC
>DASUCS010000149.1:0-10735 GCA_036275935.1 Acidimicrobiales bacterium | reverse complement strand
ACCGCTTGAGCATCAGCAGCCCGATGAGGTTGCCGGTGTGAAGACTGTCGGCTGAGGGATCCATGCCGTGGTAGAGCGTCACCGGACCGGCGTCCAAGCGCGCCGCGAGCGCGTTGCGATCCGTGGCGTCTTGGATCAGGCCACGGGCATCGAGGTCGCGCAACAGGTCGTCCGGCATCGCGTCGCAAACCCTAACGAGGGCGATGCCGAGAGCAGGGACGGGAAAGCCGCGAGAATGGTGATGTGAGAAGAGCGGTGCTGGCGGTGACGTGTCTGCTCGTCGCGGCCGGCTGCTCGTACACCAAGACCGAGGTCGTCCCCGAGATCCCGGCGAATGCGCAGTCGTCGCAGATCTTCGCGGCCGACGGATCGTTGATCACCACGCTGCAGGCGCCCGAGAACCGCGTGGAGGTCCCGCTGGCGCGCATCCCCGTGATCGTGCAGAACGCGGTCATCTCCATCGAGGACGAGCGGTTCTACTACCACCACGGCGTGGACTTCCGAGCCATCTTCCGCGCCGCGCAGAAGAACGTCGAGGAAGGAACGGCGGCGCAAGGGGCGTCGACGATCACCCAGCAGCTCGTCAAGAACACGCTGCTGAACTCGGGCAAGACGCTCGACCGCAAGATCCAGGAGGCCTCGCTCGCCTGGCAGCTCGAGGAGCACTACTCGAAGCAACGGATCCTGGAGATCTATCTCAACACCGTGTACTTCGGGAACGGCGCGTACGGCGTCGAGGCCGCCGCGCAGGAGTACTTCGGGCGTCACGTCGACCAGATCGACGCAGTGCAGGGCGCGACGCTCGCCGCGCTGATCCAGGCGCCGTCGACGTACGACCCGCTCTTGCACCCGGACGCTGCAGTCGGTCGACGCAACACCGTGCTGCAGAAGATGCGCGATCAGGGCTTCCTCACTCCCGAGGAGCACGACCGCGACATCGTGCAGCCGCTCGGTCTGTCACCGACGCCCGTGCAGGACCGGTATCCCGCCGCGCACTTCGTCAACGAGGTGAAGAAGTTCATCGAGAACGACGCGCGGTTCGGCTCCACGCAGGAGGAGCGCGATCGGACGCTGTTCGCGGGCGGGTTGCGGATCTACACGACGGTGGACCTGCAGCTGCAGGCGGCGGCCGAAGCGGCGATCAACGACGTGATGCCCGACCCCGCCGGGCCGGAAGCTGCGCTCGTCGCCGTCGATCCGCAGACCGGCTTCGTGCGCGCCATGGTCGGCGGTCGTGACTTCTTCGGCACGCAGCCGACGGCGAAGTGCAACCTCGCGATCGGCTGCAAACCGAACCCGGGACGCGGCACGGGCTCGGCGTTCAAGCCGTTCGTGCTCGCCGCGGCGTTGACGCAGGGCATCCCACTGTCGGAGATCATCCCGGCGCCGGGCTGCATCCACCTCGATCCGCCGACCGGCCCGTGGGATCCGTGCAACGCCGATCCCGGCGAAGGTGCGCCCGGCGGGACGGATCTCATCGAGGGGACGGTCCACTCGTTCAACACGCTGTACGCGCAGCTGATCCTGCAAGTGGGTCCGCAGAACGGCGTCGACATGGCGAAGAAGCTCGGCGTGACGACGCCGCTCAAGGCCCTTCCGTCCGCAGTGCTCGGCGCGAACGACGTCACGGTGCTCGACATGGCAAGTGCCTACGGCACATTCGCCAACCGCGGTGTGCACGTCGCGCCCACCATGATCACGAAGATCACGCGCGCCGACGGCACGATCCTGTACGAGAACCCGCACCACGCGACCAAAGCCATCGACGCCGGCGTGGCCGACACGGTGACGTCCGTGCTGCAACAGGTAATTGCTCGCGGCACCGGCACGGCGGCGAAGGAGGACTTCCCCGTCGCCGGCAAGACCGGTACGGGTGAGGACTACAAGAACGCCTGGTTCTGTGGCTACAGCACGTCGTTGGCCACCGCGGTGTGGGTGGGCTACCCGCAGGACGAACGGACGTCACTGACGCGGCCGAACACGCCGATCACCGTGTACGGCGGGACATGGCCGGCGCAGATCTGGCAGGAGTTCATGGCTGCGGCCCACGACCGCGCGCCGTCCGGGGACTTCGTTCCGCCGCCTCCACCGACCACGACCACCACCCAGCCGGGAGGTCTCCCGCCGGGTTTGCCGGACTTCAGCGCCGGTCTCCCCGTGCCCGACACCCGTGGCAAGACCTTCGACGAAGCGGCCGCGATCATCCAACACGCGGGCTTCGTACCGTCGAGGTTCGACTTTCCCACCACAGCGGTGCCACCGGGCGTCGTCGTCGCGCAGTCGCCCCAGGGCACCACGACCGCCCCGCCGGGCGCGACGGTCACTGTCGAGGTTTCGGTCTCGCCGGACCAGGCGGTTACCGTGGCCGACGTCGTCGGCGAGACACAGAAGGCCGCGACGAGGACGCTGCAGGGTGAGGGCCTCGAGGTCCAGGCAACCGAAGCCCCGCCTCCTGACGACCGCCAACCTCCAGGACACGTGTGGAAACAATCTCCGGCAGCGGGATCGACGGTCAGCAAGGGCACGACGGTCACGATCTTCGTGACACCGGGGTGAGCACGCAGAAGTCCCGCAACCTCGGTCGCACGGTCGCGGTGAGCTTGGTGCTCGCGCTCGCGTTGATGTGGATCTACGTGCTGTTCGTGGTGAATCCCGAGTCGACGGAGGACAAGCTCAACGATCCGGCCTTTCCGGCGGCAGCGCAGCCGGTGTGCCAAGCCACGATCGATCAGCTCACGACACTCGGCGTGGTCAACCAGAAGGTCGGCTCCCCCCAGGAGCGCGCGGCACTCGTGGACAAGGGTGACGCCGCGTTGAAGGACATGGTGCAGAAGCTGCGCACGCTGCTGCCGCCGCCCGGCGACGACGCGACGGCGATCAGCAAGTGGCTCGACGACTGGGATCAGTGGCTGTCCGACCGCCAGGCATGGTCCGAGAAGTTGCGCAACGGCGAGGACGCGCCGTTCCTGGAGAAGCAGCGCAGCACCGGAGAGCCGTTGAGCAAGGCTCGCGACGCGTTCGCCACGACGAACAACATGCAGGCCTGCACCACTCCCGTCGGGGTCTAGTTCTAGCCGCCTGTTCGACGCGTCGGCAGGCGCGACACGTGCTCGTTGCCCTCGACGTACCAGCGCCACGGGTGTTCGGCTCCGGCGCGTAGACCGATGCGCACGCTGTTGCCCGGTCGGCGAGGTGGCCGCACGCCGTCATCCAGGATCACGACGCCGCGATCACCGGTCACCAGATCGGCACCATCGAAGGCGCGATCGAGCCCGAACGCCTGGCACAACTTCGCGGGACCGCTGCACAGGTCGCGATCGCGCACCGCGACCCGTCCGCGGCGGGCGCGCATGAGCTCGAGACCGCACAGTGGCTCCGCGGCGCGCAGGAGCACGGCGACGCCTTCATCGACATCACCGCACACGGCGTTCGCGCACCAGTGCATGCCGTAGGTGAAGTACACGTACAGGCCGCCCGCAGGTCCGAACATGGTCGCGTTGCGCGGGGTCTCGCCGCGAAACGCGTGACTGCCTGGGTCGATCGGGCCGCAATAGGCCTCGACCTCGACGATGCGCGCCGCGCATTCGTCGCGGACGATGACCTTGTTGAGCAGCTGCCTGGCGACGACCTTGGGATCGCGCGCATAGAAGGCGCGCTCCAGGACGTTGTCGGTCACTCCGACAGCGCGCGCCGAACGTTGTCGGGCGGTGGCATCGGCTCCTTCGTACCGAGCTTCACACCGACGTAGAGCACGACCGCTTGGAACACGGTCCGCTCGCCGACGGCGCCGTCGACTGTGACGTCGAACGAGGTGTTGCCCCAACGCGTCACACGTGGCACCAGCGTCAAGGTCTCTCCGATGCCGGCCGAATCCATCCACTCGACGGTGGCCTTCTTCACCATGATGTCCCAACCTGTCCCCGCGCCGAGGACGTCGAGAGACCGCAGCCACTGGTCGACGCAGTGGTCGACGTAGGCGAGGTAGTGCGCGTTGAACACGACGCCTTGCAGGTCGACCTCGCCGTAGCGGATCTGGAAGTCCTGCGAGAAGGTCACGACGGCAGTCGGGCGGCGAGGCGCTCGAGCTGCGCGCGGAACTGCACCAGCTGGTCCTCGACCGGGGCCGGGCCTGCGCCGCCCGGTGTGCGGCGGCGCGTGACGGCCACGCCGATCTCCAGCAGCTCCAGGCCGTCGTCGCCGAGCTCGGGGTGAGCGGCGACGAGCTCGGCGAGCGGGACGTGGCGCTCGATCGAGTCGCGCACGATGCCACCAACGATCGCGTGAGCGTCCCGGAACGGGATGCCGCGCTCGACCAGCAGCTCGGCGAGATCGGTTGCCGCCGCGCTCGGCGAGTCGGCCGCCTGCTGCATCCGCTCGATGTTGAAATGCAGCGTGCGCAGAAGACCGCTCAGCGCCGGCAGGCTCAACCTGACCGTGTCGATCGCGTCGAACAGCGGCTCCTTGTCCTCCTGCAGGTCGCGGTTGTACGAGAGTGGCAGTCCCTTGAGCGTGGTGAGCACACCGGTGAGGTGGCCGACCAGGCGGCCGCTCTTGCCGCGGATGAGCTCGGCGATGTCGGGGTTCTTCTTCTGCGGCATCATCGAACTGCCGGTGGCGTACGCGTCGTGGAGCGTGATGAACCCGAACTCCTCGGTCGCCCACAACACGATCTCTTCGCCGAGACGCGACAAGTGCACACCGAGGAGCGCGAGATCGAACAGCGACTCGGCGACGAAGTCGCGATCGCTGACGGCGTCGAGCGAGTTCTCGAAGCGCTTGGCGAACCCGAGCTCGTGAGCCACACCGTCGGGGTCGAGCGGCAACGACGAGCCCGCCAACGCGCCGGCGCCGAGCGGCGACACGTCGAGGCGCGTGCGGGTGGCGAGGATGCGATCGATGTCTCGGGCCAACGCCCAGCCGTGCGCGAGGAGATGATGCGACAGGAGAACCGGCTGTGCACGTTGCATGTGCGTGTAGCCCGGCAAGTAGGCCGGACCTGACTCGGCGGCCCGATCGAGCAGTACGTGCTGCAACTCGACGAGCGCGGCGGCGATGTCGCCGAGCTCGCGTTTGAGGTACAGGCGCAGTGCGGTGGCGACCTGGTCGTTGCGGCTTCGGCCCGTGTGCACCTTGGCGCCGGCTGGTCCGGCGAGCTCGGTGACGCGGCGCTCGATCGCAGTGTGGATGTCCTCGTCCGACGGCTCGAACGTGAACGTGTCCTTGTCGAGCTCGTCGCCGACTTGGTCGAGCGCGGCGAGGATGGCGTCCGCTTCGTCCTGCGTCAGGATGTCGCCGCGTTGCAAGCCGCGCACGTGCGCACGTGAGCCGTTGATGTCGTCGCCCGCGAGCCGGCGGTCGAACGAGAGGCTCTCGGAGAACGCCAACAGCTCCGGCGACGGGCCCTGCTCGAAGCGCCCGTGCCAGAGCGTCTGGCCCCCGCCGTCCTTCTTCTCCGTCACGCGCCCTCGCTCGTGCCCTGCTTCGCGGCCCAGGTCTGCAACCCGAGTCCCCACAGCCGGACGAACCCTGCGGAGTCGTCGTGACGGAACGCGTCAGCGGCGTCGTACGTCGCCAGCCCATAGTCGTACAGGCTGTACTCGCTGCGGCGCCCGGTGACCTGGCACGAACCGGGCTCGAGATGCAGCCGCACCTCGCCGGTGACGAAGCGTTGGGTCTCGTCGATGAACGCGTCGAGGGCCTGGCGCAATGGCGAGAACCACAAGCCGTCGTACACGAGCTCGGCGTAGCGAATCTCGAGGCGCTGCTTCTCACGGGCGAGGTCGCGCTCGTGCGTGATCGACTCGAGGTCGGTGTGTGCCTGGATGAGGGCGAGGCCGGACGGACACTCGTACGTCTCGCGGCTCTTGATCCCGACGCGGCGGTTCTCGACCATGTCGAGGCGGCCGCACCCGTAGGAGCCCACGGCCGCACCGACCTCGGAGATCAGGTCGACGAGCGGCAGCTCCTTGCCGTCGAGCGACGTGGGCACGCCCTGATCGAACCCGATGACGAGGTCGCGAGGCTCGGTTGCGGTTTGCTTCGTGAGCGACCAGACGCCCGGCGGCGGCACGCGCCACGGGTCCTCCATCTCGCCGCACTCGATCGCCCGTCCCCAGAGGTTGTCGTCGATGGAGTACACCTTCTCCTTCGTCGCGGTGATCGGGATGCCGTGGTCGTACGCGTAGAGGATGCAGTCCTCGCGCGTCATGCCCCACGAGCGCACCGGCGCGACGACGTCGAGGTCGGGAGCGAGGGCGCGGGTCGACACCTCGAACCGCACCTGGTCGTTGCCCTTGCCGGTGCAACCGTGCGCCACGGCGTCGGCGCCGTGGTAGCGCGCCGCTTCGACGAGGTGCTTCACGATGACCGGCCGCGACAGCGCCGACACGAGCGGGTACTGGCCCTCGTACAGAGCGTTCGCCTTCAACGCCGGCACCAGGAAGTCACGCGCGAACTCCTCGCGGGCGTCGACCACGATGCAGTCGACGGCACCGGCGGCGCGAGCGCGCTCGTCGATCGTCGCCTCGTCGATGGAGCCGCCGTCCTGGCCGACGTTGACGGCGAGCGCGATGACCTCGACGCCGAGGTTGTCGATCATCCAGCGCACCGCGACGGACGTGTCCAGTCCCCCGCTGTAGGCCAGCACCACTCTCTTTGCCACCACAACTCCTTCGTTTCTGTGCTGGCTGACCACCGTATGAGGGGCCCGCCAACGCAATTTCGTGATTACAGACCGGCGAGCTGCGCGATCTCGCGGGCGACCTTCGCCCCACTCGAGCGTTCGGCGACGACGACCATGATCGTGTCGTCTCCGGCGACGGTTCCGAGAATTGCCGGGAGTCCGGCGCGGTCGAGGGCCGACGCCACCACGTGCGCGGACCCGGGTGGGGTCCGCAGCACGACGAGGTTGTGTGAGTGATCGACCTCGACCACCCAATCCCCCAGCACGCGGCGGAGGTGATCCTCCGGCGTCCGCTGCTCCTTCGGGAGGTCGGGGATGGCGTAGACGCTGTCACCGCCGGACGCCCGCACTTTGATCGCGCCCATCTCCTCGAGGTCGCGCGACACCGTGGCCTGGGTGGCCACCACCCCGTCGGCGGTCAGCAGGTCGACCAGCTGGCCTTGGCTCGTGACCGAGTAGTGCTCGAGCAGCCCGGCGATGCGGTGCTGTCGCTGCTGCTTCGTGAGTCGCTGCGCGCCGTTGGACGACGACGGCTTCGCACTCATCGCCCGTTCACTTCCAGCAACCACGACACCAACCCACGGAACGAGTGCATCCGATTGTGCGCTTGTCGGAAGATACGGCTCTGCGGCCCGTCGGCGACCGACGCGGCGACCTCCTCGCCGCGGTGTGCGGGCAGGCAGTGCATGAAGATCGCGCGCGGGGCAGCGGCTTCCATGATCCGGTCGTCGACCTGGAAGCCCTCGAACGCTCTCGCCCGCGTTTCGGCTTCGCCTTCCTGGCCCATCGACGTGAACACATCGGTGTGCACCGCGTCGGCTCCCTTGGCCGCCTCCTCGGCGTGCGTCGTGACGAACGGCGCGCAGTCGTGCTGCGCCAGACGGTCGAGGTCGGCATCGGATGGGCCGTAGCCCGCCGGACACGCGAGCTGCAGCGACATGCCGAACCGCGCGGCACCGATCGACAGCGAGCGAGCCACGTTGTTGAAGTCGCCGACCCAGCACACCGTTCGTCCGTCGAGCGAGCCCCACTCCTGTCGCATCGTCAAGAGGTCGGCAAGTGCCTGGCACGGATGCGCCTGATCGGACAGCAGGTTCACGATCGGCAGAGCGTCGGCGGCAGCGAACGCTTCGAGGTCGGCGTGGTGGAAGACGCGGGCGCCGAGCACTGCGTGGTAGCCGCTGAGCACGTGGGCGATGTCCGACAACGTCTCGCGGGCGCCGGCGCCGATCTCGTCCCGGCGCACGGTCACGGGGTGCCCACCGAGCTGCACGATGGCCATCTCGGCCGAATGGCGCGTGCGCAGCGACGGCTTCTCGAAGTACAGGGCTGCGCCCTTCCCGGCGAGCGGTTTGTCGACCATGCGGGAATCGGCGCGATCGAGGACATCCTGTAGCTCGTCGAGCGAGAGGTCGTCGACCTCCAAGAAGTGCCTGAGGCTCACGCCGCGAGCACCTTCGCGAGGATGGCAACGGCGTCGTCGATCTCGGCGTCAGTGACCGTCAGCGGCGGCGCGAGCCGGAGCGCGGTCGAGGTCACTGCGTTGACGACGAGGCCAGCATCGAGGCATCCGTTCGCGACAGCCTTGGCGTCGCGGCCTTCGTCGAGCTGCGCGGCGATGAGCAAGCCGAGACCACGCACGTCCGAGATGCCGGGGGTCTCCCGAAGTGCGTTCATCAGTCGCGCGCCCGCGCGGGTTGCGAGTGCGGGGACGTCGAGCCGGATCATCTCGTTGAGCACGGCCCGAGCGGTGCCCGCCGCCAGAGGCTGACCGCCGAAGGTCGTGGCGTGGTCGCCGGGCTCGAACGCGGTCGCCACGTCAGTACGGGCCCAGCACGCGCCGATCGGCACACCGTTGCCGAGTGCCTTGGCCATGGTCACGACATCCGGCTGCACGCCGAAGTGCTGGAAGCCGAACCACTCGCCGGTGCGCCCGAGGCCGGTCTGCACCTCGTCGACCATGAACAGAATCCCGCGCTCGTCGCAGATCCGACGTACACCTTGGAAGTACTCCGCGGTCGCGGGGTTCACGCCGCCCTCACCTTGGATGGGTTCGAGCAGGACCGCGGCGACCGAAGGATCGAGCGACGACTCGAGCGCGTCGAGGTCGTTCCACGCCACGTGCCGGAAACCTTCGGGCAGCGGCTGGAACGTCTCGTGCTTCTGAGGCTGACCGGTCGCATGCAGCGTCGCCAACGTTCGTCCGTGGAACGAGCCGTACGCGCTCACCACCACGTGGCGACCTCGGCCGCCGAACTTGCGGGCGAGCTTGATCGCGCACTCGTTGGCCTCGCCACCGCTGTTGCAGAAGAACACGAGGCCGCCGCCGCCGAGGAGATCGTCGAGAGTCGATGCAACGTCTTCACCCGGCTGGGTCGCGAACAGGTTCGACACGTGCAACAGCGTTCGGGCCTGCTCGTTGATGGCGTCGGCGATCACCGGGTTGGCGTGGCCGAGCGACGTGACCGCGAGCCCGCACAAGAAGTCGAGGTACTCGTTCCCGTTGTCGTCCCACAGGCGCGTGCCCTCACCTCGCACGAACGTGACCGGCGGCGGCGGGTACGTCGGCATGAGATGTGAGCTCATTGGGACACTCCTTCGGTGATCATCGTGCCGACGCCAGAGTCGGTGAAGAGCTCGAGCAACAGCACGTGCGGGATTCGGCCGTCGAGGATGTGCGCGGACCGAACGCCGTGCTCGACCGCATGGATGCAGGCCTCGATCTTCGGGATCATGCCGCCGGTCAGGTCCCCGCTGTCGATGAGGTCCTGCAACGACTTCGCGTCGATGCGGCTGACGAGCGACGACGGATCGTCGACATCGCCGAGGAGACCGGCGACGTCCGTGAGGTAGACGATCTTCTCCGCGCCGAGCGCCTCCGCGATGGCGCCGGCAACGGTGTCGGCGTTGATGTTGTACGCCTGGCCTTCGGCACTCGCCCCGATCGTGGACACGACGGGGATCAGGTCCTCGGCCAGCAAACGGGTGATGATGCCGGGGTTCACCTCGTGCACGTCGCCGACGAAACCGAGCTCGGGGTCGCGCGCCGTCGCCAGCAGCAGGTTCGCGTCCTCACCCGACAGTCCCACCGCGAGCGGGCCGTGCACGTTCACCGCCGAGACGATGTCGCGGTTGATCTTGCCGACGAGCACCATGCGGGCGACGTCGAGGCTGTCGGCGTCGGTGACGCGGAGGCCGCCGCGGAACTCGGGAACCATCCCGAGTCGTTCCATCAGCGCGCTGATCTGCGGGCCACCGCCGTGGACCACGACCGGGTGCATCCCGACCGAGTGCATCAGGACGATGTCGTCGGCGAACTGCCGCGCCAGCGCCGGATCGGTCATCGCGTTGCCGCCGTACTTCACGACGACGGTCGAACCCATGAACCTGCGGATGTACGGCAAGGCCTCGATGAGGACGTCGGTCTTCTCGGCGGGCGTGCTCACGTCGTTCGCGTCGCTCACGATGTCGTCATGTTCTCGTCGATGTAGGCGTGCGACAGGTCGTTCGTGTACACGAAGTAGCTGGCGTCACCCGACCCGAGCCGGCAGGTCAGCGTGAACTCCGGTTGCTGGAGCACCGACGTCGCGTCCTTGCCCGTCGGCGCGCGTCCTTTCGAGACCACGACGTCGTCATACGCGATGGTGACAGTGTCGACGTCCATCGCGACGCCGGCCGTGCCGAGATCGGACAGCACGCGCCCCCAATACGGATCGGCGCCGTAGAAGCTGGACTTCACGAGCAAGCTCGTGCCGAGCTTGCGGGCTGCTCGTTCCGCGTCGTCGACCGTGGCCGCGTCCTGGATGCGGATCGTGACCATCTTCGTGTGACCCTCCGCGTCGCGAGCCATCTGCAGGGCGAGCGACCGGCAGGCCTCCTCGAGTGCGGCCGTGAACTGCTCGGGGGCCGGGGTCGTTCCCGATGCTCCGTTGGCGAGCACGAGCACCGTGTCGTTGGTGCTGGTGCACCCGTCGACCACGACCCGGTTGAACGATGTCTGCACCGCACTCGCCAACGCAGGCTGCAGGTCGTCGGGCGACACGACCGCGTCGG
>DASUCS010000148.1:0-16216 GCA_036275935.1 Acidimicrobiales bacterium | reverse complement strand
TCTCACCGAAGCCGAACTTGCGCTGATACGAGTCGATCCGCTCGGCGCCCAGCTTCTGGCCCAGCATGATCGTGCCGATGTTGGACGAGTTCGCCAGGATGTCCGTGAGCGACATCGTCTCGGTCGGGTGCGGGTCGTGATCGGTGAACATCGCGTCCGCGACTTGCATGTGGTCCGGGACGGTCATCGTCGTGTCCGGCTTCACCACACCTTCTTCGAGCGCGGCCGCCATCGTGATGACCTTGCTGGCGGATCCGGGCTCGAACACCGTCGTCAGGGCGCGGTTGTTGGTGCTGACGTACGGGTCACCCTTGGCGTCGGGCCGGTCGACGTTCGCCATCGCGAGGATCTCGCCGGTGCGCGGGTTGCTGACGATGGCGATGCCCCCCTTCGCCCCCATCTTCACGACCTGATCGCTCAAGGCGCGTTCGGTCTCGAACTGCATCGCGGTGTCGAGCGTGAGTACGAGGTCGTCACCCGGTTGTGCGGGCGTGAGGTGGTGCTCGCCTTCGGCGATCGTGCGACCGCTCGGGTCCTGCTCGAGCACGAGTTCGCCGGGCGTACCGGTGAGCGTGCCGTCGAACTGCTGCTCGAGCCCGGCTCGACCGAGGTTGTCGAGGTTGACGCTGCCGAGAACGCCCCGTGCAAGATCGCCGGAAGGATTGAAGCGCTTGGACTCGGCGAGGAATTCAATGCCGGGCAGCTTCAGGTCCTTCACCTTCTGCGTCGTCGCGTCGTCGACCTGACGAGCGAGGTACACGAACGCCTTGTCCGGCGCGGTCAGTTCCCGCAACAACGTGTCTCGATCGATGTTCAGAAGCGGCGCGAGCGCATCGGCTTCGCGTTGGGGATCGGACACCAGTCGCGGATCCGCCCACACCGTGTGTTGCGGCACGGAGAGGGCGAGGTCCCCGCCGTCGCGATCGAACAACGATCCCCTTTCCGCGGCGAGCACGACCGGACGGACGCGCTGCGACGCGCCCAGCGCCGCGTAGCGGCCGCCGTCGAGGAGCTGCAACTGCGCCAGTCGGCCGACGACGATCGTGAACAGCAGCACGACGAGCGCGAGGACCGCGACCGCGCGGCGGCGCGCGTCGGCGCGGTGTCGACCCGTCGACGCGGCCACGCGCGGCGAGCGAGGGGAATTGGGAGAGCGACGGCTCCCAGCCGGGACGGATCGGCTGGGAGCCGCCGCGATCGTGCGCCGCGGGGCGGGGCGACTGCGAGGAGTGGTACGGGTGCGAGTCGTTGTCACGGCGCGGCGCCGAGGTAGGGCTTCACCTGAGGCCACGCGCTCGACCCGTCGTCAGACGGCGGATCGGCGGTGTCGTCGGTCGAGGCCTCGCCTTGCGTGGCGCCAGCGCTCGTGCTCGTGCCGTCTCCCGGCGCGGGCGTGAGGTACGTCGTGCCGTCGGGCGGCACCATTCCGAGTTTGGTGGTGGCAACGTCGATGATGCGCTGCGGTGCCTCGAGCTGCGCCACCCGCAGCCGCAACGACTGGTACTTCGCTTGCGCATCCGACACCTGCTGGTCGATGTGATCGAGGCGCTGCTGGTTCTTGAGCAGCACCGTGTGGAACACGACCAACCCGAACAGCACGGCGAAGATCGCACCGACGATCAGCACCGTGAGTGCGCCGAGGTTGAGCCGGCGCGCGGCCGGCGCGTCGACGACGCGGAGCTGAGGCCGGCGTTCGCGCGTTGCCGGCGTCCGTCGCGGCTGAGGGGCCGCGACCGAACGCCGGGTCGCAGGAACGACGGCCATCAGCTCGCGAGCTTTTCGACGACACGGAGCACGGCACTCTCCGCCCGCGGGTTGTCCGCGATCTCCGCTGACGTCGGGCGACGCTTGAGCGGGCGCAGCTCGCGCACCGTCGGCGTCGCGCCGCACTGGCAGGGCAGTCCGGGCGGGCATGTGCATCCGCCGGTGGCTGCGTCGCGGAACCGCGCCTTGATGATGCGGTCCTCGCCGGAGTGGTAGCTGATGACTGCGCACCTGCCGCCCGGGGCGAGAGCATCGATGGCCTGGTCGAGCGCGCTGGGCAGCACGGTCAGCTCGTCGTTGACCTCGATGCGAAGCGCCTGGAACGTACGCTTCGCAGGGTGTCCGCCCCGGCGGCGGGCAGGTGCGGGGATGGCGTCTCTGACCACTGACGCGAGCTGCGTCGTGGTGTCGATCGGTCGAGCAGCGACGATGGCGCGCGCGATGCGCGTCGCATAGCGCTCGTCGGCGTTCGTGCGCAGGATGCGGGCGAGGTCGTGCTCGTCGCCCTCGTTGACGAGGTTCCAGGCGGTGCTCGGTGCCCGCTGGTCCATCCGCATGTCGAGCGGCGCCTCGTGGCGGTAGCTGAAGCCGCGGTCCGCGCGGTCGAACTGCGGTGAGGACACGCCGAGGTCGAACAGCGCGCCTGCGATGGTGTCGAGCCGGAGTTCGTGCATGGTGTCGGTGAGCGCATCGAAGCGGACGTGACGCAAGGTGACCCGGTCACCGAAGCCGGCGAGTGACTCTGCGGCCGCACCGATCGCGTCGGCGTCGCGGTCGAGCCCCAGAATCGAGACGCGCGGGTTCCCGGCCAAGATGGCCGCGGCGTGACCCCCGCCCCCGACCGTGGCATCCACCACCGTGCCAGAGGGCACCGGCTCGAAGAGCTCGACGACTTCGTCGACCATGACCGGCCGGTGCTCGAAGCGAGTCATTTCTTCCGTCCTCGACTCTCGAGCATTCAGGGGACCGCTGATCGGCAGTCCCCCGGCGAACGGGCGCTCGCCGGGATTTCTCCCCGACTGAACTGATGGGAAGCGGGCGGAGTAGGGGCCTTCCATCTGCTCGCCGGGAGACTGCGGATCAGCGATCCTGTGTCGTCATCCGTGTCGGTTGTGCGCGCTCCTTTCTGCGTGGGATGGGTTGACGGGTCAGAACACTCGGAGCCGGCGGATCTCCGACGACACGTCATCGGCGCTCTTCGCACCCTCGACGGCCGAGAACCGTTCGGCGTCCCAGATCTCGATCCGATTGTGCTGACCGAGCACCTTCACGTCCCGCCCGATGGCGGCGTGTCGGCGCTGGTCCTCCGGGAGCACGAACCGGCCTTGCGCATCGAGCTGCACGTCGGCGGCCGCGCCCGCGAAGAGGCGAACGACGTCGTCATCCGCTTCCTCGGCGCTGACCTTCTCGAGCAGCTTGTTCATCACGACCTCGAAGTGATCTCTGGTCCAGAGGCCGAGGCAGCGATCCCACGGAGCGAGCACCCCTCCGCCGGCGTCTTCGAACGCTCGCCGGTAGCCACTGGGGAGCACGAGCCGGCCCTTGTCGTCCAGCGACCGGTCGTGCTTCCCGATGAACATCGGATGGTGTCGTCTCCCCGGAGCGCTCCCCTGCTCTCCACTGTGTCCCACCGTATGCCACTAGGCCCCACAGGTCAAGGAGTCAGCTGCCGTTCTTTCCGAATTCAGGCGCGCGAAATTCGGGCGTTACCGGACAGAGCCGCCCGAACCGTCAGGTGGATTCGGCGAAGAGCGCGGCCTCGACCGCGCTCAGGCGTCCCACTCCGACCCCCACCGCCTCGATGGCGACGTCGAGGCCGAGAAGGTGCTCGAGCGGTTCGGGGTTCCACCGCTCGTAGACCACGCACTGAAAACGCGCCGACTCCCGCGTGCGGCGCTGGCTGATCCCGACGACTTTCTGCCCGGCGATCGTGACCTCGCCAGGCCCGAGCCCGGCGAAGCACACCCGGTCGGACCAGGGCGTTCGGAGCATGGCGCCGCGGTGCACCGTGGTCTCACCGCCGATCGCTGCGGCCCACCGGTCGCCGAGCCAGTGGGCGGCCCGGCCGACGTCGTCGTCCCAGAGCTCGTCGTCCCGGGGCACGACCACGTCGACCCACAACGTCCCACCGGGTTCGACCCACACTGCCCCACCGCCGCTGCGCCGGCGGACGATCTCGATTCCCCGCGCGTCGATCATCGGCTGGGTGCTGCCGAGCACGAGCGCCGGTCTCGATGCCTCCAGGACCCAGACCCCACGCTCGGGCGGCAGATCTCGGTGGTGCAGCTCGGTCGCAGTGCCGGCGAGCCGATGAAGTGGAAACGACATCTAGCTCGGCGTGACGCGTACGGGAATGGCGGGGGGTGTGGGGGGCAGAGGCTCCTGCCGGAGCCCCCCACGGTGTTGTCGATCCGGCTTCGCCGGTCGGCAACGGAATGGCTCTTCGCTGCCCGCCGAACGGCGGGCGCCGTTGGCTCGAGGAGCAACCTCTGGTTGCGACTCGAAATTCAAACTGCGGGTTCGACCAGATCGGGCTCGTAGAGGAACGGAGCCCACTCCCCGGGCACGGAGCCGCGGGCGACGATCGACCACGATGCGCCCCGGGGGGCGGACGGCCGGCGATGAAGTCGCATCGACGTCTCGTGCAGCATGCGATCGCGTTTGCGCACGTTGCACGGACGGCACGCCGCAACCACGTTCTCCCACGTGTGATCGCCGCCCTTCGAGCGGGGAACGACGTGGTCGATCGAGTCGGCCTGGCTGCCGCAGTACTGGCAGACGCCACCGTCACGAGCCATCACGGCCCGGCGGCTGACCGCGACCCGGCGGCGGAACGGGACGGTCACGAATTGGCGGAGACGGACCACCGAGGGCACGGCCAGCGAAAGATGTTCCGAGTGAAGAACGGTTCCCGTCTCCGCGACCGTCTCCGCCTTCTCCCCCAGCACGAGCACCACCGCTCGACGCGACGCGACGACGCACAACGGCTCGTACGACGCATTGAGCACTAGTGCCCGAGTCACTGGCGGTGAACGTTACTGGTGCGGCACCAGCGCAAGTAGGCAACTATGTCCGCGGGCTCGATCGAGTGATCCGGGTCGCCGTACTGCGTCTCGAGCCGGAAGCGGAGGTAGTCGCGATCCGGCAGCGGGAGGAACGGCGCGTGCCGCCACCAACCGGGCCGCGCCAACCGGAGCAGTTGCGTCAGCGCGATCCCCCACAACGACGGCCGCATCACCACGGCGACGACGGTCCGCGTGGTCATCACGCCACTGGTGCGCACCAGGGGGACAGAATTGTCCTCTCCGTGCGCACCAGTCGGTCGGGGGTCGAGGTCAACCCTTGTGGGTGTCCTTCCAGGGGCCGGCGTCCTGCTTGGGCTCCTTGGGGAGGCCGAGGATCATCTCGCCGATGATGTTGCGCTGCACCTGGCTCGAACCGGCGTAGATCGTTCCGGCGCGAGCGTTGAAGAACGTGCCGACGAACGACGCCGAGTCGTTGGGCGCGCCAGGGTCGTCGGTCTGGAACGAGCTGTTCGGCCACTTGCCGCTCGGCGCCATCGCACCCGCGCCGAACAGGTCGACGCCGAGCTCGGTGACGATCTTGTGGTACTCGCTCCAGTACAGCTTGAAGATGGCGGCGTCGGGACCAGGTTGCTTGCCGGCGAGGAACTGCGTCAGCGCGCGCATGCCGAGGTAGCGCATGACCTCGACCTTCGTGTGACACCACGCGAGGCGCTGCCGCACGATCGGATCGTCGATGCGACCTTGCTCCTTGGCGACGCCGACGATGCGATCCAACTCGGTGCGGAACTTCAACGGGAACGTCGCAGCCGCTTCACCGCGCTCGTACCCGAGCAGCGTCATCGTGACGGCCCACCCACCATTGACCTCGCCGACGATGTTCTCCTTCGGCGTGCGGGCGTCGGTGAAGAACACCTCGTTGAACTCGGACTCCCCGGTGATCATCTTGATCGGGCGTACCTCGACGCCCGGTTGGTCCATCGGACACAACAGGAAGGAGATGCCCTTGTGCTTCGGCGCGTCGGGATCGGTGCGGCACACGACGAAGATCCAGTTGGCCAGGTGGCCGGCCGACGTCCAGATCTTCTGGCCGTTGATGACCCACTCGTCGCCGTCGAGCACCGCGCGGGTGCCGATGTTGCCCAGGTCGCTACCGGCGTTCGGCTCCGAGTAGCCCTGGCACCAACGGTCCTCACCCGAGAGGATGCGCGGGATGTAGTGCCGCTTCTGCTCGTCCGTTCCCCAGTCGAGCAGCGTGTTGCCGATCATCTGGATCGAGAACACGTCGTTCACGATCCCGCTCGGCACACCGGCGCGTTCGAACTCCTCCGCGAGGATCACTTGCTCGAGTGCGGTCAGCCCGCCGCCGCCGTACTCCTTCGGCCAATTGGGCGCGAGGTAGCCGTGCTCGTGCAGTGTCTTGCGCCAGTCCTCACTGAAGGCATTCGCCTCGTCCGGACCGAGCGCGCCGAGGCCCTTCCAGTTGGCCGGGAGATGCTCGGCCAGGAACGCCTGGATCTTCTCGCGATAGGCGTCGGCTTCAGCGCTGTAGGTCGGATCCACGCACAAGACGGTAGCCAACGGCTGCCGCGCCGACGAGGGGTCCGTCCGCGCCGAGCCCGGCAGGGCGCACGTGCGCGCCCATCGAGAACGAGAGGCGGGAGCGCTCGTCGATCTCCACTTGCGCCGCCGTGAAGAACGGCTCGCCGTAACCGAGCGCGACGGAACCGGCGACCACCGCGAGGCGTAGATCGAGAAGATTGGCCACGGATGCGATCGCGCGCCCCACGAGTGTCCCGGTGCGGACCCGAAGCTCGACCGGCGCGTCCTTCGGCGACTGTCCCGTGATGCGACGGATCGCAGTGCCCGAGGCCTCGGCTTCGAGGCACCCTTGCGCGCCGCAACCGCACGTGTGTCCGTCCGGTTCGACGATGACGTGTCCGATGTGTCCGGCGTTCCCGTCGGCGCCGTCGAGCAAGCGGCCGTCGAGCACGATCCCGCCACCGACCCCGGTCGACACCACCATCGCGAGGAAGTTCGGCTCGTCCGCTGCCGCGCCGACCCACCCTTCGCCGAGGGCGAGCGCCTTGGCGTCGTTGTCGACAGCCACCGGGACGCCCAGCTGCTCGGCGAGGCGGGCGCGCAACGGGAAGTCGCGCCAGGCCGGGATGTTCAGTGGCGAGACCTGCTCGCCTCCGCCGGTCATCGGCCCGCCACAGCCGACCCCGCACACCGTCACGTCGCTCGTACGCACTGCATCGACGGCGGCCGCGACCACCGCCCACAGCTCCTCACCATCCGACGTGGCCGGAGTCGCGACCTGAGAGCGAGCGAGCAGGGTCCCCCGCTCGTCGACGAGACCCGTCGCGATCTTCGTGCCCCCGACATCGACGGCGAGGGCGAGACCCACGCGGAAAGACCCTAACCTTGCGCCGATGTCGCGGCAGCCAGCCGATCAGTACGCCACGTTCGCAGCCACGTTCAGCGCGATCGTCGAGAACGTCGAGCGGGTGATCCAAGGCAAGCTCGACGTGATCCAGCTCGCGCTCCTGTGCCTGCTCTCCGAGGGCCACCTGCTGATCGAAGACGTGCCCGGCGTCGGCAAGACGAGCCTCGCCAAGTCGTTGGCAACGTCGATCAAGTGCACCTTCGGCCGGGTGCAGTTCACACCCGACCTCCTTCCCTCCGACGTGATGGGGGTCAGCGTCTTCAACCGGGCAACGAGCGACTTCGAGTTCCGAGCCGGACCGATCTTCGCCAACCTCGTGCTCGGCGACGAGATCAACCGGGCGTCACCCAAGACACAGTCCGCGTTGCTCGAGGCGATGGCGGAGAACCAGGTGACGGTCGACGGCATCACGTACCCGCTCGACCCGCCCTTCATGGTGATCGCGACGCAGAACCCGATCGAGCACGAAGGCACGTATCCCCTGCCGGAGAGCCAGCTCGACCGGTTCCTCATGCGCGTGTCCGTCGGCTACCCCGCCCGCGATGCCGAGCTCGAGATGCTCGACGCGCACGGCGATCACGACGCGTTCGAGGACATCACCGCCGTCGTCAGCGCCGCCGACGTGAACGCGATGATCGCAACGGCGCGCACGGTTCACCTCGCGCCGAGCTTGAAGGGGTACCTCATCGATCTCGCCGAGGCCACCCGCAACCACCCGCGGCTCGCGATGGGGATGTCACCACGAGCGTCGCTCAACCTGCAGCGAGCAGCCCGCTCCCGAGCGATCGCCGCGGGGCGGAACTACGTCGTGCCCGACGACATCAAGGCGTTGGCGGAGCCGGTGCTCGCTCACCGCTTGGTGGTGACGCCCGAAGCGCAACTTGCGGGCCTACGGTCAGCGGACGTGCTCGACGAAGTCCTGCGTTCGGTACCGGTTCCGAGCGGACGCGCGCGCTAGGCGGCGTCGATGCTGACCCGTCAGGGGTGGCTGGTGGCGGGCGGCGCGCTCGCGCTGGTCGCGGGTGGACGCATCCTCGGAGTGCTCGAGCTGTTCATCGTCGGTGCCGCGACCGGACTTCTGGTCATCGTGTCGCTCGTCAGCGTCTACTTGTCACGCTTGCGGCTCGCCGTGGCGCGCCACGTCACCCCGCCGCGGGTGTATGCCGGCACGCCGAGCCGTGTCGAGCTGTCGATCCGCAACGACGGCGAGCGCACGACGCCGGTCCTTCGTCTGTTCGATCCCGTATCGGGAACTCGCGGTGCGGACCTGCTGCTGAGCCCGCTCGACCCTGACGTCGTCAGTCGAGCTGCGTACCGGCTGCCGACAGAACGACGGGGCATCGTCGAGATCGGTCCGCTCGAGGTGATCGTCGCCGACCCGTTCGGACTCGCCGCGTCCTCCACCGAAGGCGCGCCGAGGACCGAGCTCACCGTCTATCCGCGCGTCGAAGAGATCGTCCCGGTCCCGCACACCAGCGGCGACGATCCGCACGCGGGTGCCGATCACCCGTCCGCGCTCGGCCGTTCCGGTGAGGACTTCTACGCGCTGCGCCCCTACGTCGTCGGAGACGACCTGCGTCGCGTCCACTGGCCTTCGACCGCGCGGCGCGATGAGCTGACCGTGCGCCAAGACGAGCTGCCTTGGCAGGGCCGGGTGACCGTGCTGCTCGACGTGCGGCGCAACGCGCACACGCCCGCCTCGCTCGAGCTCGCCGTGTCGGCGGCAGCCAGCATCATCACCGCATCGTGGAAGCGGCGCGATCTCGTTCGCCTGATCACGACCGACAACATCGACTTCGGCTTCGCCGCCGGCACCGCGCACGCCGAGGCGATCATGGAATTCCTCGCGACGGTTCCGGCGAGTCCGGGAGGGACGCTGCGCGGAGTCCTCGATCAACTGGGTTTGCCCGGCAACGGCGGCGCGATCGTTCCGATCGTTGCCGGGATCGCCGACGCCGAGCTCGCCGGGCTGCCGCGGCTGCGAGGTCGCTTCGCCGCGGTCACGGTGGTGCACTTCCTGCGCTCGTCCTACGACCCGGCTGCTCCGATCGACAACGCGGGCAGCATGAGCACGCGCGGCTCGACGATCATCCGGGTGACGAAGGACCGGCCGTTCGCCGAGGCCTGGAACGGCACACTGCATCGCGGCCGGCGGATCGCGGTGGGGGCACGATGAGCGAGCGCCGCGAGCGAATGGCGACCGAGCGAGCGCCAGCGAGCCGGGCGCCGATGGGGCGCGGGGGCACAGCCCCCGGGGATCGATGAGCCGCACTGTTCGCCCGCTGCTGCCATTCGCCGAGGGCGCGCTCGTCGTGCTCTCACTCGCGGTCGTCCTCAGCTTCGCCCGGCTCTTCAACGACGGGAGCTTCTTCCCCAAGCTGGCGGCGTTCGCTCTGGTCGCGCACGGCACCGCCATCGTCGCCCGTCGGCTCGGGTGGTCGCTGCCCGCGTCCGCGGCGCTGTCGCTCCTTGCGCTCGGCATCACCATCGGTCTCGCGCTGTATCCCGACACGACCATCCTCGGCCTCCCGACGGCCGACACGCTGAGCGCAGCGCGCGCCGACTTCGCCGACGTGTGGACGCAGTTCCAGTCGGTGCAGGCCCCGACGGACGTCACCACCGCGTTCTTGCTGGCGGCCGGACTGGCGTTGTGGTGGTCGGCGTTCGTGGCGGACTGGGCGGCGTTCCGGGTGTGGGTGCCGTTCGAGTCGGTGATCCCGGCCGGAACGGTCTTCGTCTTCGCCTCGCTCTTCGCCGCGAAGCAGTCACAGGTCGCGCTGACGGGTCTCTTCGTTCTCGCCTCGATGGCGTTCCTGTTGATCCATCGCGTCACGCGGCAGCAGACGAACGCAGGATGGGTCACGTCCGATGTGCAGCGCGGAACCAACTCGTTGCTGCGCGTCGGCGGTGTGCTCGCGCTCCTCTCGGTCCTCGCGGCGATGCTCATCGGGCCGAACCTCCCGCAAGCGCACTCCGCAGCGATCGTGACGTGGCGCGGCAACGGCGGCGGACCGAACTCGCGCACCACCGTCAGCCCGCTCGTGGACATCGGCCATCGACTCGTCGATCAGTCGAACTCGGAGCTGTTCCGCGTGAAGAGCAACGTTCGTTCGTACTGGCGCATGACGGCTCTGGACGAGTTCGACGGCCAGATCTGGAAGTCGGACGGGTCGTACGAGAGCGCCGACGGTCGTCTTCCGAAGGGCGTGAGCTCGTCCGCACCGAACGAGCTCGCGACGCAGTCGTACGACATCATCGCCCTCGACACGATCTGGCTACCGGCCGCGTTCGTTCCCCGCAGCATCGACGACCAGAGCACCGATGTTCGCTACGAGCCCGGCACCTCGACGCTGATCGTCGGCACGTCGGTCACGAACGCCAACACGGCGAAGTACACCGTCCAGTCCGAGTTGCCCGTGTTCGACCCCGCGCAGCTCGAGACCGCGCCGCCGGAGATCCCGGACGACATCCGGTCGAAGGACATGCAACTGCCGAACGACTTCAGCCCCCGCGTCGCGGCAGAAGCGCAGCGAGCCATCGGAAGCGCGACGACGGTCTACGACAAGGCGCTCGCGCTGCAGAACTACTTCCGAGACAACTTCACGTACGACCTGAATGTGGGCCCTGGCCACGGTGAGTCCGCGATCGAGCGCTTCTTGTTCGACACCAAGCGCGGCTATTGCGAGCAGTTCGCCGGCACGTACGCGGCGATGGCGCGTTCGCTCGGCATCCCCGCGCGCGTCGCGGTCGGGTTCACACCCGGCGATCAGGACTCGCAGGATCCGACCGTGTACCACGTGAAGGGACTGCACGCGCACGCGTGGCCCGAGGTGTACATCGGCGGACAGGGATGGGTGTTGTTCGAGCCGACGCCGACCCGCGGTGCGCCGAACGCGCAGCAGTACACGCACGTCGCCGAGGAGCAGGCGGCGGACTCCGGCGGCGAGTCGACCACGCTCGTGCCGACATCGGCAGCCCCGACCGCGTCGACGACGAACCCGCTGGCCACCGCGACCACCAAGCCGTTCGACGAGGTGAACGCCGGCACGGGGCTCACGGGGAAGCACGAGCCGTCGTTCTGGTCGACGTCGCGGTTCGGGGGACGGGCGCTGCTGGTCCTCGCCATCCTCCCGCTGCTCGCACTGCTGTACGCCGCAGGTGTGCTCGCCTGGCACGCCCTCTACCGAGCACGGCGGCGCCGAGCCGCGGTGAACTCGGACGAGCAGGTCCGGCTCGCATGGCAGGAGAGCGTCGAGGCACTCGGCTTGCTCGGCGTCACGCCATCTCGGGCGGAGACCCCGCTCGAGTTCGGGGCCCGGGCCAGCGGCGCCGCGGGCGTCGATGGGTTCGCGGAGCTCGCCGGGCTGCTCGTGCGTTCCAGCTACTCGGCCGACGGCGCCGGCGACGAGGACGCGGAGCGGGCGTCCGAGCTCCGCGAGCACGTCACGTCGTCGGTGCGGGAGCGCTCGGCTCGCTCGGCGCGCGTACGGTCCGCGCTCGACCCCCGCCCACCGTCGCGCCGCCGCCCCCGCTCGACCCACGGCCCCGCCAGTCGCAAGCGCGGCGACGCCCCACTGATCGAGATCTTGGAACTCTGACGCGGAGGGGCGTCAGTTCGCGGAGCCGTCGTCCCGCTTGAAGCGGTCGCGCATCTTGTTGCGCGTGTTGCCGAGCGCGTCACGCAGCCCGGCGGCTCGCATCGACGAGGTCACGTGCTGGAGTCCGGCGCGACCCAACTTGCGAGCGTTGTGCTCGAACCAGAGCACCGACGCGAACATGACGAGGAACCCGAGGAACGCGGCCCAGAACCCGACCGACACGAGCGAGTACACGAGGATGGCGACACCCACGACGAAGGTCAGCGTCGCCCACTTGATCTGACGGAAAGCGTGCCGGTAAAGGCTCGTCGACCCCACGGCGCGGGCCAGTGCGGGGTCGGTCTCGTAGAACTGCTGCTCGATCTGATGGAGGATTCGCTGTTCGTCCTCGGAAAGCGGCACCTCAGTACCCCCGTCGTGGTTGACGCGCCGTGTGCCGAAGAGTCTCGCACACGATTTGGAGACCAACAACGCGTCTCGTGCAGTTTCCCTCCCCTGAGGTGGGCGTTCTCACGATGGTCCCCACTGCTGGTCCCCTTTGCGCTTGACTCTGATGCCGCCCGGCTCCCGGAGCGATGCCGGCACGATTGATTCGTCGCCGAAGCGTCTCCGGATCTCGTCCACCGCCCTGCTGGCGTCGTCCCAACCCGGCTGCTGCACGTCGTCCAGGCTGAGCTGACGGGCGCCGTCGTCGGCGAGGTTGGCGACGCTCACCCCGAGGAGCCGGACGCCCGACGACGGATCGACCAGTTCGAGCAATTCCTTCGCGGCCCGAGCGATGGCAGGGCCCGTGTCGACCGCGGACGACAGCGTGACCGAGCGGGTGATCGTCCGGAAGTCGTGGAACCGGACCTTGATCGTGACGGTCCGCCCTGCGAGCCCGTGATTGCGGAGCCGCTGCGCCACCGCGTCGGCCATGCGCACGGCTTCGCGCTGCAGCGTGCGGAGATCGCGATGATCCCGAGCGAAGGTCTCCTCGTGGCCCACCGACTTGGGCTGGAGCTCGGGCTCGACCGCGCGATCGTCGATGCCCCGCGCGAGACGGTGGAGGTGCCGCCCGTTGGCGTCCCCGAGGAACATCGTCGCTTCACCCTCGGTCACCGCGGCGAGGTCGGCGACGGTCTGGATGCCACGCGATCGCAGCTTCTCGAGGGTCTTCGGGCCGACGCCCCACAGCGCCTGGACCGGAAGAGGATGGAGGAACGCCAGCTCCGCACCCGGCTCGACGACCTTGACGCCCAGACCCGGTTCCGGGCCCGAGCGCGACGCCCGCGGCTTGGCGGCCTCGGACGCGAGCTTGGCGAGGAACTTGTTCGGCGCGACCCCGACGCTGCAGGTCAGCCCCTCTTCGTCCTGGACCTGTACGCGGATCGCCGACGCGATCGCCGCCGCCTCACCGTGCAGACGTCGGGCACCGGTGACGTCGAGAAACGCTTCGTCGAGGCTGATCGGCTCGACGAGCGGCGTGAACGATCGGAAGATCGTCATCACCCGTTGACTCACGGTTGCGTAGTGCGCGTGATCGCCGTTGAGGAACACGGCATGAGGGCACAGCCGTCGCGCCCGCGTCGACGGCATTGCGGAGTGGATCCCGAAGTGACGCGCCTCGTAGCTCGCCGCCGCGACGACACCCCGGTCACCGCTGCCACCGACGATCACGGGCTGGCCCCGAAGCTCGGGTCGCCGCAGCAGCTCCACGGACACGAAGAACGCATCCATGTCGACGTGGAGGATGCTGCGAACCGCGCCCACGAGGAACGACGGTAGCGGTCGTCGGGCTATTCGAAGGTGGGTTGCTGCGTGTTCGGGAGAAGCTCCACCCAGGTGCGGCCGGGGGTGAACGGGAGCACGTGGCCCTGCACGTCGGTGACGACCGGCGGTTTGTTGACGTCAGGCCGACTCCACTTGCAGTCGATCATGCCGCCACCCCGCAGCAGCCAGCACTGACCTTCGCCGATCACAACCGGGAGCGGATCTTCCGCGCCGGTCACGTCGAAGACACCGGTGCCGGCGATGCCCACCGACATGATGAACACGTTGTTGGTGGTGACTCGTGAGCCGTCGGCCAGCACGTCCTGCGTGTCGTTCTGATCGCGCTCGTACAGGCTCGTCGCCGGGTTCCAGTGCCACTCGCCGTGCATGCGTTCCCCCATCGTGTACTTCACGGTGGTGACGGGACGTCCGGTCGCGGGGCCGTAGGTGAACTGTGGCGTCGGCAACGTGTTCGGCGCGCCCGCGTCGGCGCCCGCGGCCCACAGCGCGTTGGTCGAGCTGAAGACGTTGTGCGGCGCAGAGTGGTTCGACGAGTCACGGTAGAACGCCGGTACGCCGTCGTCGTTCGACAGCAGCGTGGCCCCCGAGTGCTCCTCCACCGGCGCGATCTCACCGGGCGCGGCACCCGAATACGCGAACACACCGCCGCCGAGACCGGCGAGGAGATCCGCATCGACCGGACGGGCCGAGCGAATCGGGCCAACGGGATCCACATCTTGAGAGTGGAACGTGGCCATCAATCGCGTCTGCCCGCCTTCGACGAGCGCCTCCCACACGATGTCCGCGTGGTTGAGGCCGGACTGCGGGAAGGCGCCCTCGACGTTGTCGATCTTCACGGACAGCGACCCGCGCTGCGGTGGCCCACCGGGGATCGGCAGGCCGGTGAGCGGATACGTCGGGACGGCCGCCGCGGTGGTCGTCGTGGCGGGCGCGCTCGACGACGCCTGCGCTGCGGGCTTCTTCTTGTCCTTGCTGCACGCGACGGTCCACAGCAGACACGGCAGCACGGCGAGAACGATGAACTTCTTCAGGGGAAGGCCTCCAGCAATCAGGCGAGACGGGTGACGGTCAAGGCTCCCAGCTCGTGGCCGTCCACCCTGTAACCGAACGGTGTCCGGCTTTCGGTATGGGACCACCGCAGCTCGAGCCACTCCGCGAGGGGCTCTCGCACCCACGGGTGACACTGGGCGAGGTGCCCGTCACAGGCGTCGAGGGCCACGAACTGTGCGTCGACCACGATGCCATCAGGATCATCAACGCGCAGGTCGCCCTCGTAGTTGACCGCCAGGTACACGACCGCCCGCATCGTCCACCCGAGATCCGGCGCTTCCGCCGTGACCTCGTACAGCGGGCCGGCCCACTCCAGAACCCGCAGGCCGGTCTCCTCCTCCACCTCTCGGGTCAAACCGGCGACGACCGTCTCGCCGTCGGCCACCTCGATGACCCCGCCCGGAGGGCTCCAGTCGACGCTGCCGTTGCGCCGGCGGTTCTGGACGAGGAGCAGGCCCTCGTCGCTCACCACGACGCCGCCGGCGACGGTCCAATTGCGCACCTCCCGAGTCTGGCGCGAGATCATGGCCGCCGTATGCCGCCGCCCGAATCCACGGACGACCAGCCAGTTGCCTCGGCACTGCCCTCGCGCGCCGCTCGGTTCCTCGCGTTCGGAGCGATCCTGCTCGGTGGGCTGTGCGGCGGGCTGATCGGCTTCTCGGTCACCCGCCTGCAGTGCGCCGGTGACTGCACCACCAACAAGAGCGTCGGTGGGCTCGTGGGTGCGGTCGTCGGAGCGGTCGGTGTCGCGATCATCGCCGTGCTCGCGCTGCGGGCGATGGGCGAATGGCAGACGATCCAGGAGCGCAGCGCTCAGGCGAACGACAAGCGCCGGAACCCTTCGGCGTAGCGCACCCCTGCCGCCTGCCCGGCCTCGGTGGCGCGGGCCTCCACGAGGGCTCGCACCATGTCGTCGCGAGCCGAGTCGCCGAGCTGACTTCGGTGACAACTCAGCGCGCCGACCTTCGCGTCGATCGCACCGGCGATGTCGACCCACGTGTCGGGTTCGAGCGTGCCGGCGAGCAGCAACGTCTGGATCTGGTGCGCTTCGCCCGCGTCGGGCGCGTACCGCGCACCCGCAGCCATCGAACCGCCGACGTCGAGCGCCGCCCATCCGAGCGCGCGGTGGTCGTGGTGGTTGACGTAGCTGTCCCCGAAGAACACGGCCGTCGGATCGGGCGCGATCACGACGTCGGGACGAATCGCGCGGAGGATGCCGATGAGCTGGGCGCGGAACGCGCTCGTGTTCTCGAGCTCGCCATCGGGATGGTCGAGGAACTGCACGGAGGCGAGGCCGAGCAACGCTGCGGCCTGTTCGGCCTCGCCGCGCCGGACCTCCGTGAGTGATGCCGCCTCGATCGACGGGGGCCCCATCCCTTTGTCGCCCGAGTTCGTGATGACGAGGTGCGCGTGTGTCCCGTTGCTCGTCCACGTCGCCAACGTTCCGGCGCACGCGACCTCAGGGTCGTCAGGGTGTGCGAACAACGCGAGTGCGCGTTGCGGCCGGTCGTGCAGGATCACGGTGCCGCCTTCACTGCGGTCCGGACCTGCTCGACGTC
>DASUCS010000147.1:0-17141 GCA_036275935.1 Acidimicrobiales bacterium | reverse complement strand
ACCTCCCCGCCGACCTCGGTCATCAGCTCACCGACTGCGGCGAGATAGACCTTCGGGGGCCCGTAGGGATTGGGCCCGGGACTGAAGAACGGCGTCATCAGCGTGTGCGTGTAGAAGTCGCCGCGGAAGTCGAGCTTCGTGCCGTTGTTCCAGGTGTCCCAGATCGCCCGCATCGCGAGCACGAATTCGCGCATCCGAGCAGCGGGGTGCGACCACGGCATCGAGAACCGCTTGGTGATGTGCGGCTTGATCTGCGAGCCGAGCCCGAGGATGAACCGACCCTTCGAAAAGGCCTGCAAGTCGTTGGCGGTGACCGCGGTCGTCATCGGGCTGCGCGCGAACGCGACTGCGATGCTCGTACCGAGCTCGATGCGCTCCGTTGCTTCTGCCGCGAGCAACAGATTGAGGAACGGATCGTGGCTGGTCTCTGCGGACCAGACGCCGTCATAGCCCGCGTCCTCGGCTTCTTTTGCGGACTTCGCGGCTCCTGCGAGATCGAACGTAACGCCACCGTCAACTTTCACGGCAGTCGAACCTAGTGCTTGTCAAGTGAGTTATGTTGACCGCCGGGTCAAGGGGGGCTGTTGACCGCACCTGAGTCGAACCAGCAACACAACCTTGTTTCTCTGCGGCGGCAACGGCTCGACCTCGATCGGGCGATGCCCTACTTGCTCGCGCTCGGCATCGTCGCGATCCAGCAGATCTTCTTCTCGGTGCCGATCGGCATCCTCGTCAACGGACTCATCTCCGGACTGTTGACGGCGCTGATCGCGCTCGGGATGGCATTGACGTATCGATCGAATCGGTTCGTCAACTTCGCGCAAGGCGACCTCGGCAGTGCGCCGGTCGTCTTGATGGTGATGTTGATGTCGGCCTGGGGGTGGTCCTACGGGCTCTCCCTCGCGGCCGGCATCGTGGGGTCCCTCGTTTTGGGTGCGGTTGTCGAGCTCGCGATCATCCGCAGGTTCTTTCGCTCACCGCGCTTGGTGCTCACTGTCGCCTCGCTCGGGTTGTCGCAACTTCTGACTGCGAGCGCCTTGCTCATGCCGAGGCTGTGGGGCGCGACGTTCCCGTTGCTGGGCAAACGGCTCGATCCACCGTTCCATGCCGAGCTGACGATCGGCACGGTCGTGTTCAACGCCAACGACATCATGGCGCTCGTCATCGCGCCGGTCGTGCTGGTCGGTCTCGCGTTGTTCCTTCGACTCAGCAACGTCGGTGTCGCGATTCGCGCCAGTGCGGACAGCGCGGACCGTGCCGCGTTGCTCGGCGTTCCGGTGAAGCGACTTCAGACGGTCGTGTGGATGGTCGCGTCCTTCATGGCGTTCATCGCGATCTTCCTGCGTGCGGGTATCGTGGGTCTCCCGATCGCGTCCGCGTTGTCGATCGGCGTCCTGTTGCGAGCACTCGCCGCGCTCGTGCTCGGACGCATGTCGAACCTGCCTGCGATCGCGGCCAACGCCGTTGCCCTCGGCGTGCTGGAAGTCGCGGTCAACTTCTCGGCCGACAGCCCTGCCCTGCTCGATCCGATCCTGGCGGCGATCATCGTCGGCGCCCTCTTGCTCAGCCGGAAGGGCTCGAGCCGCTTCGACGAAGACTCGTCATCGACCTGGCGCTCGGCCGACGACGTACGCCCGATTCCCGCCGAGGTCAATCGACTGGGCATCGTTCGCACTGCGCGCTTCGGGCTGTTGGCGCTGGGTGCCGGCATCCTCGTCGTCCTTCCGCACCTCCTGTCCGTCGATCGCTCTCTCAAGGCGTCGGCGGTGGGGATCTATGCGATTCTCGGTCTGTCCATCGTGGTGCTGACCGGATGGTCGGGGCAGGTGTCGCTCGGTCAGATCGCGTTCTTCGCCATCGGTGCCACGGTCGGAGCGAAGGCGACGGTGGATTGGGGGTTCGACCTCACGTTGTCGCTGCTGCTGAGCGCCGTTGTCGGGGCGGTCGTCGCGATCATCGTCGGCTTACCCGCGCTGCGACGACGCGGCTTCTACCTCGCGGTCATCACGCTCGCGTTCTCGTTGGCGACGACGTCGTACTTCCTCAACCGCAACTACTTCGAGTGGGTGCCCAAAGCGGGGCAGCGGGTGCCGCGTGAACCGATCTTCGGCAAGATCGACATCAACTCGGCGACGGGCATCTACTACGTCGTCGCCATCGTGCTCGTGCTGTGCCTCTTGGGACTTCACGGCATCCGCCAGAGCCGCACGGGACGGGCGATGCTCGCGATGCGGGACAACGAGCGTGGCGCGCAGGCGTACGGACTGAACGCGACGCGAGTCCGACTGGTCGCGTTCGCGCTCTCCGGTGCGCTCGCGGCGCTTGCCGGCGGTCTGTTCGCGCATCATCAACAAGCGATCGGAATCCAGCCGTACGAGCCATTCGAGAGCTTGATCGTCTTCACGATGGTGATCATCGGTGGTGTGACGACCCCTGCAGGTGCCGTCATCGGCGCGTTGTACCTGCAGGGCAGCGCGTGGTTCTTGCCCACGGAGTGGCAGTTCTTTGCCAGCGGGGTCGGCGTACTCGCCGTCTTGATGATCCTGCCCGGTGGGCTCGGCGGCCTGCTGTACAGGTTGCGGGACCGTTGGTTGGCGCGCGTCGCGACGCGCCATCACGTCGACGCGCCCGGGTTCGTCCCCGACACGTCGGCGGCGGTCGAACAGGCCGCGGAGGACCTGGCCGAGGCCCAGGATCCCGTCGGAGTGCCCTCGTGATGCGTCGCCGCATGTTGCAGGTGACCGGCGGGGCGGCGATCTTCCCGTTGATCGTGCTCTTCGGTCTCAACGCGGTCGACGAGCTCGACCGAACCGCGTTCGCAGTGTTGCTTCCGAACATCCGCGACGAGTTCGGACTCGACCTCACGGGGATCCTGACGCTGATCGCAGTCGTGTCGTTCGCGGCGCTGCTCCTGCAGGTGCCCATCGCCAGCTTGGCTGATCGCTACAACAGGGTTCGCATCGCGTGGATCGGCGCGGCGGTGTGGGGGATGTTCTCGGTGCTGACCGGGCTGGCGACCACCCTCGTCGTCCTCGCCATCGCCCGCTCTGGTTCCGGTGTCGGCAAGGCGGTGGTCGATCCGACGCACAACTCGTTGATCGCCGACTACTACGACATCCCGAACCGTCCGAGCGTCTACTCGTTCCACCGCGCGGCCAACGCCGTCGGGGCCTGTGTCGGTCCGCTCGTCGCCGGTCTCATCGGCTACGAGTGGGGTTGGCGGTGGCCGTTCATCCTCTTCGCCATCCCGACCTTCGTCTTCGTGTTCCTTGCGTGGGGCCTGCACGAGCCAGTGCGTGGCGCGCACGAGCGACGCGCCATGGGTGCATCCGAGGACGCGGTCAACACCGAAGAGACGGCGCCGAGCTTCGCCGAGTCGTGGCGAATCGTCTGGAAGATCGAGAGCCTCCGACGGATCTGGTACTCGCTGCCGTTCCTCGCCGTGTCACTGATCGGATTCGCGTCACTGGCCTCGGTGCTCTACGAGCAGCTGTTCGACCTCGACGAACGAGCCCGCGGCTTCGTCGCGGCCGCCGTCGAACCGGCGCAGCTCGTCGGTCTCGTCATCGGCGCACGAATCGCGACCAGGTTGATGGCCAAAGGCCCGGATCAGGTGTTGCGATTCTTGTCGCACGTCGCGTTCATCGTGTCGGCTGCACTCTGTGCGTTCGCGCTTGCGCCGAACATCTACGTGGCGGTCGCGGTCAACCTCGTGATCTCGGCGGTCGTCGCGATTCTCGCTCCGGGGATCTTCGCGGCCCTGTCGCTCGCCATTCCGCCACGCGCCCGGTCGATGGGGTTCTCCGTCGCGGCGCTCTGGGTGATCCCGGGTCTCGTCGTTCTGCCGATCATCGGCGCGGTCGGCGACACGTTCGGCCTGCGCTACGGCATGTTGCTGATGGTTCCGATCTTCCTCGTCGGCGGGCTGATCATCGCCACCACCAAGGACACCATCAACGGGGACATCGCCGACGTGTGGCAGGGCGCCGCCGCGCGTTCGGAGGTGCTCTTCGAGCGGCGGCAGGGCCGTGCCAACCTCCTGCTGGTCCGCGGCCTGAACGTGTCGTACGGAGCCGTGCAGGTGCTGTTCGACATCAACATCGAGATCGTGGAGGGCACGTGCGTCGCGCTGCTCGGTACCAATGGTGCCGGCAAGTCGACATTGCTCAAGGCGATCTCGGGTGTCGTCGAGGCGGACAGGGGAGCTGTGATCTTCGACGGCCGCGAGATCACGCACGCCCCGCCGAACGAGATCGCAGCGATGGGCATCAGTCAGGTGCCAGGCGGGCACGGCGTGTTCCCGACGCTCACTGTTGCCGAGAACCTGCGCACGGCCTCGTGGCTCAAACGTCGTGACAAGCGAGCGGCAGAAGAGGCCTTGGCCGAGGTCTACGGGCTGTTCCCGGTGCTGCGCACCCGAGCCGACGATCTCGCCGGCAACCTGTCCGGTGGGCAGCAGCAGATGTTGGCGCTGGGCATGGCGTTCCTGGCGCGTCCGCGCCTGCTCATGATCGACGAGCTGTCGCTCGGCCTCGCACCGGTTGTGATCGCGCAGTTGCTGCCACTCGTCGACGCCATGCGCGCGGACGGCTGCACGGTGATCCTCGTCGAGCAGTCCGTGAACGTGGCCCTCACCGTGGCCGACACTGCGTTCTTCCTCGAGAAGGGTGCGGTGCGCTTCCACGGGGCAACCAAGGAGCTGCTCGAACGGCCCGACGTGCTGCGTTCGGTGTTCCTCGAAGGTGCGGCCGCGGGCTTCAGCGGCCAGGTGCAGACGCGAGCGGAGCGCGCCGAGCTTGTCGCGACCGATGAACCACCAGCGCTGCGGACCGATGACATCTCCGTTTCGTTCGGTGGCATCCGAGCCGTGAACATGGTGTCGTTCTCTGTCGCACCGCGAGAGATCGTCGGCATCATCGGTCCCAACGGGGCGGGCAAGACCACGCTGTTCGACATCGTGTCGGGCTACACCCACGCGGATCACGGCGAGGTCTACCTGGCGGAGCACGACGTCACGTCCCGGGGTCCAGCGGAACGGGCGCGTCGCGGACTCGGGCGATCATTCCAGGACGCCGCGCTGTTCTCGTCGTTGACCGTTCGCGAATGCATCGCCGTTGCGTGCGAACGCTTCATCGAGTCCCGCGACCCGCTTTCCGCCGCGTTGCGTCTTCCGAACGCCTATGACTCGGAACGAAAGGTGGAGGCCCGTGTCGTCGAGCTGATCGATCTGCTCGGCCTGGGGGCTCATCGCTCGAAGTTCGTGCGCGAGCTCTCCACGGGTACGCGGCGCGTGGTCGACCTCGCGTGTCTTCTCGCCCATCGCCCGAGTGTGATCCTGCTCGACGAGCCGTCCTCGGGCATTGCGCAGCGCGAGACCGAAGCGCTCGGACCGATGCTCCTGCGCATCCGTGACCAGACGGGTGCGAGCCTCGTCGTGATCGAACACGACATGCCGCTCGTCCGATCGATCTCCGATCGGTTGATCGCAATGGACCAAGGCGCCGTCATCGCGGAGGGTGCGCCCGACGTCGTCCTCACCGCGCCACAAGTCGTCGAGTCCTATCTCGGGACCTCGGCCGCAGCAATCGAACGCAGTTCCATCGTCTCTACGTAGAAGGGATCGGCACCATGCAACCGAGTAGCGCAACCGACGGGTCGGGGGGCGGAGGAAGCAGCCTTCGTCGTTGGGGACCGATCGTGGGCATCGTGGTCGTGATCGCCATCATCGCGGTGGTCGTCATCGTCTCGAGCGGCAAGGACGACAAGAAGACCGCGTCGACGTCGTCGGGCTCGGCATCCTCGTCCAGTGGAGCGGCCGCGCTCCCGGCCGGCGCCATTCCCTTCAGCCAAAAGGGCAACCGCACGGACCTGACGTTCTCGGACAAGTGCGACCAGTCGACCGGCAAGATCGCGATGCCGTACTTCTTCACCCAAGAGTGCTTCGCCAACGTCGCGGACAATGGTGGCGCGACGGCCAAAGGGGTGACGGGTGACTCGATCACCGTGGTCGTGTACATCGCACCTGACACCGATCCGATCCTGGACTTCATCACCGGACCCATCCAGGACAACGACACCGCCGCTCAGAAGCAAGCGACGTACGAAGGCTTCACCAAGATGTTCCAGGACTACTTCCAGACCTACGGACGCAAGGTGAACCTCAAGTTCCTCAACGGGTCGGGTACGTCCGACGACGAGGTCTCGGCTCGAGCCGATGCCGTGAAGGCCGTCGACGAGATGGGTGCATTCGCCGTGTGGGGCGGCCCCGTGCTGGCGCCGGCGTGGACGGAAGAGATCAAGGCGCGCGGCGCGATCTGCCTCGGCTGTCCTGCGATCCCGGATCCCTCCCCGACGGTGTTCCCGATCACAGCGAGCGGCGATCAGACGCGACAGGTTCTCGCCGAATACGTCACCAAGAAGCTCGCGGGGAAGAACGCACAGTTCGCGGGCGAGGACGACTTCAAGTCCAAGCCCAGGGTGATCGGACAGGTCTTCATCAACACGCCCGGCACGCCGGCCGAGGATGACGCCAAGTCGTTCAAGGACGAGCTGCAGAAGAACGGCGTGACACTTGGCGCTCAGGTGCCCTACGACCTGAGCCAACTGATTGCCGACCCGGCGGTGGCGACCAACGTCGTCTCCAAGCTCAAGGCGGCGGGCGTGACGACGGTGATCGTCAACGCCGATCCGATCGCGCCGAAGAGCTTCACCGAGGAAGCGACCAAGCAGAACTATTTCCCGGAATGGATCTACGGAGGCAACGCGCTCGTCGACACCAACGTCTTCGGGCGGACCTACGACCAGAAGCAATGGGCGCACGCGTTCGGCATCACGTCGCTGGCCGCGCGCGAGACCGACGCCCTTGCCCAGCAGTACAACCTGTACCGGTGGTACTTCGGTGAGCCGGCACCCGCGATCAATGAGGAAGGCGTGATCTTCCCGCAGCCCGCGCTGTTCTTCGCCGGCCTGCAGGCGGCCGGGCCGAACCTCACCGCCGACACGTTCCGCCAAGGGTTGTTCTACGGGGCGCCCACTGCGACGCGGACCGTCACGCAGCCAGGGATCACCTACGGCAACCACGGCATCTGGCCAGGCGGCGACGACTACTACGGGATCGACGACTTCACCGAGGTCTGGTGGGACACCACCGCAACCGGAGCTGACGAGACGCATCACGACGGCACCGGCCTCATGCAGTTCGTGGACGGCGGTAAGCGCTACCGGCTCGGTGAATGGCCGAGCGACCTGAAGGTGTTCAACCCGAGTGGTGCGGTCGCGCTGTACGACAAGCTGCCGGCGTCAGAGACGCCGAAGTCCTACCCGAGCCCGGCCGGTTCTGCCGGGTCAGGCAGCTCGAGCAGTGCCAGCTCGAGCAGCACCGCTGCGAACTAGCGACTCAGTCCTGGTCGCGAAGAAAACGTTCGAGCTCGGCTGCGAGCTCGTCACCTGACGGAAGGGGACCGGCCGCGAGGCCGGTCCCCGCCGTTGTGGACTCGGCGTCCGCGGCGGTCTCGAGTTGCTGCACCATCCGCACGTGCTCGTCGTTCTCCGCGATGAGCGCGTCGATGCGTTGACGGGTCGAGTCCACTTCCTGACGCAGCGCGCGACTTTCGAACCGGACATCGGCCACGGACGTCAAGCCGTCGAGAAGCGCCACGCTCGCTGCGGGATACGGCATCGCGGCGACGTAGTGCGGTACTTGCGCCCACAGGCCGATCGCCGGAAGCCCCACCTCGGTGGCGCGCCGCTCGATCGCGGCCTGTACACCGGCGGGCACGTCGAGGGTGGCGCGCACCATGCCGGTGCCGACGAGCCTCGCGTCGCCTGCAGTCACAGCGAGCTTCGTCGGGCGCGTGTGTGGCACCGGCGCGGGATACGCGCCCAGGCCCACCACCATGCGTGCGCCGAGCTCGAGGGCCAGATCGACGACGGCGCGCGTGAAGGCACGCCACGCGTGGTCTGGTTCGGAGCCGACGAGCAGCAAGAGGTCGCGTCCGTCGACGTCGCTTGCGGCCTGGAGCTCGACGGAGGGCCACGTGAGACCGGTCACCACGCCGTCGACGAGATGCATGGTCGGCCGTCGCGCCCGGTGATCGAGGAGCTGGTCGCTGTCGAAGGTCGCCACGGTGACGGGTTCGACGCTCGCCAGCAAGGCGGCGCGAGCGTTGGCCGCACCCAGGCCGGCGTCGATCCAACCGTCGAGCGCCACGATCATGACCGGTGAGTCGAGGTCCGGTCGTTCGACGAACTCGTAGAGCGTCACGCGAACTTGTCGACTGCGGCTTTGGCCGCATCGGCGAGGCGTTCGGTCTGCACGGCGAACGCCTCGAAGCCGGTCGCGTCCTTCCCCATCGCCCCGTGCGCGTACCGGGCGTACACGCCCTCGACGATGCACGCGAGCTTCCAGTAGCCGAACGCGACGTAGAAGTCGATGTCCGACAGGTCACGACCGGATTTCTTCTCGTAGCGCTCGAGCAGCTCTGCACGCGTCGCGAAACCCGTCACCGCGGTTGCGGCACTGCTCACGAGCGCCTGCGTCGAGTCCGTCGCTTCGTTCCAATAGACCATCAACAGCCCGACGTCGGCGAGCGGGTCACCGAGTGTGCAGATCTCCCAGTCGAGGACGGCGGCGATGTGGTTGTCGAAACCGAGCATGCAATTGTCGAGCCGGTAGTCGCCGTGCACGATCGTGGCCGTGCCTTGCGCCGGGATGCGCGCCATCAGTGTGTCGTGCACTTCGTGGACGAGCGGGACCGGGCGGTGCGTGAGCTCTTGTGACTGCTGGAACTGCGAGTACCACCGCTTCAGTTGGCGGGCGATGTAGCCCTCCTTCTTGCCCAGCTCGCCGAGGCCGACCGCATCGACGTCGACGGCGTGGATGTCAGCCATCACGTCGGCGACCGACTCGCTGGCGGTGCGGCGACCGCTCTCGTCGAGCAGCGTCTTCGCCGCGGTTGCGTCGCGGATGACGTTCCCGTCCACGTACCCCATGACATAGAACGGCGCGCCGTTCACGTCCTCGTCCATGCACAGGCCGAGAGCCGGCGGGACGGGCACAGGCGTCGGACCGAGCGCGGAGATGATGGTGTGTTCGCGGCGCATGTCGTGCGCTGTCGCGAGCACGTGGCCCAGCGGTGGGCGCCGCAGCACGAACCTGGAGCCCTTCGCGTCCGTCACGCCGAAGGTGAGGTTCGAATGGCCCCCGGCGATGAGATCGAACGTCAGCGGTGGTACGGCCCCGTCGATGTTGGCCTCGAACCAGGCCGTCACGTTCGCTTCGTTGATCCCGTCGATCGCCATCGGCGGTGACAGTACTTGTCGCTGCTCGCAGCCGGAATTTCGGAGCCAGCCGTTAGCCTCTCGGCAATGGTCACCGACGTCACCGACGCCACGTTCGAGACCGACGTTCTCGCGCAGTCCGAGAAGGTTCCGGTCATCGTCGATCTCTGGGCTCCCTGGTGCGGCCCCTGCCGGACGCTCGGACCGATCATCGAGAAGGTCGTCGACGAAACCAACGGCAAGGCAGTGCTCGTCAAGATCAACGTCGACGAGAATCCGCAGGCGTCCGCGGCCTTCCGAGTGCAGTCCATCCCCGCCGTGTACGCGTTGCGGGACCGGCAGGTCGTCAACGGGTTCATCGGCGCACAGGGCGAGGAGGCCGTGCGCCAGTTCGTCGCTTCGGTGCTGCCGTCTGCGACGGACGAGAAGATCGCGTCACTCATCGCCGCCGGCGATGAAGCATCGCTGCGCGCCGCGCTCGAGCTCGACCCCGGAAACGAGCCGGCGATCGTCGCGCTCGCAGAGCTGCTCGTCGGCGCAGGCAACGGTGACGAGGCGCTCGCGCTGCTCGAGCGCATTCCCGAGACCGCGGAGACCCGTCGAGTTGCAGCGCTCGCTCGCGTCGGCGACGAGCTGCAGGGTGACGGTCAGGTTGGTGCCGACGTGACCTCGAAGCTCGACGCCCTGCTGGAGCGAGTCAAGGACGACGAACAGGCTCGACAGGAATTCGTCGACCTGCTCGAGCTCCTCGGTCCGGACGACCCGAGAACCGGGCAGTACCGCCGCGCCCTCACATCTCGGCTGTTCTGACGTTCTAGAATTCCTTCTTCGCGACTTCCCCCTCCTGTTCGCGTCCTTGGGAGGGATGTGTCGTGTCCGAGGTCCCGTCGCCGATCGAGCCGTTCCGCCCCCTGCCTGACCGCACATGGCGACAACGATTCGACGACCTCATCGAACGCGCCCGTGGCTCGCGGCGCATCCAGCTGATCGCCGGTGTGGTTGGTGGACTCTGTGTTGCCGTGGTCGCGTTCGCATTGCTGCGGCCGGCGGGGGCTGACCCTGTACCCGAAGCGACCCTCCCGCGGGCCTCGATCCCCGCGGCGGCGTCAACTGCTCCTCCGTCATCGTCCGTCGGAGCGCTCGTCGTGGTGCAGGCCGCCGGGGCGGTGCAGCACCCCGGTCTGTACCGTCTCGCGCCCGGCTCCCGGGTCGATGATCTCGTCACTGCCGCCGGCGGTTTCGCGGAGGGCGCTGATGCCAACCGGCTGAACCTCGCCTCGCTACTGGCGGACGGGCAGAAGATCTACGTCCCGCGCGTCGGTGAGGAGATCCCCAGCGATGTCGGTTCGAGTTCGGCGTCTGGCGGAGGACCGACATCGTCGCAGCCGCTCGATCTCAACCAGGCCACGCTGCAACAGCTCGATGCGCTGCCGGGTATCGGACCCGCCACTGCGCAGGCCATTCTCGACTACCGCTCGCAACACGGTCGCTTCCGCTCGGTCGACGACCTGCTGAACGTCCGCGGGATCGGTGATGCGAAGCTCGAACAGGTACGACCGCTCGTGCGCGTGTGATCGCGTGGGCGGCTACGCCGGGTGGGTGTCCGCGGTGATGACGGTGACCGGAATCCCGAATCGTCGTTGAAGTGCGGTCGGCAGGTCGACCTTCAGCCAGTGCGACGTGGCGACCGGCAGCGTCGAGACCACGATCTGGTCCGCCGGCTCGTGCTGCTGTGCGTGCGCGACTGCCGTCAGCGGATCGGGGACACCGACCTCACCTTCTGCATCGACGCCGAGCTCGTGGAGCCGTTCGATGGCACGGCGCATTCGGAACGTCGCGAGCGGCAACGTGCTGTCATCGACATCCGCAGCTGCCGGGTTGCTCGCAGTCGCGGGTACGACGAGATGCACGTGACCGCCGGATCCGACGAGCTGCCTGATCTTGTCGAGGAGCGCATCGTCGGTGAGGGTCTGGTTGGCGATCACGAGGAACCGCGTGCCGTGCGGGCGGTGGGCCAGCGGCTTGTAGTGGAAGCGCTCGAACGTGCCCGGATCGGCGTGGTGGTCGAGCTGTGAATGCTCTTCGAGCTCGGCGGACGTCGCGAACCTCAGCTCGCAGCGCGGACACGTGTGGATCACGTGTCCGACGCTATCCAATCAGTTCGGTACGACGTCCACCGTCCCGGACATGCCGTACCGGAAGTGTCCGGGGAGATGACACGCGTACACCACGGTGCCCGAGGCGGTCGTTCCCGTGAAACGAAACGTGGTCTCGGCCGTTGTTCCGGCCGCAATCGACACCTCACCTGAACGCGGGGGGTGCACCGGTTCGGTCCCCGTTTCGTGGCGGCGATGCACGCCGTCGTCTCCGATGATGAACTCGTGGCCGATCGGATCGTCGTTGCGGATCACGAAGCGCACGAGCGTGCCGGAGCGCACGACGAGATGGTCGGGCGAGAAGTGGCTGTGCCGCACGGTGAGCGTGATCGTCGTGTCACCGGGCCCGAGCGGCGTCTCCGCGTTCGCGCTCGTTGGACGGATGAGCACGAATGCACTGACTGCCAGTGCGATCGTCAACGCACCGGCGACGAGTGCAACGCGCAGTCGACGTGATCTCACCGGTAGAACACCCGCCGTCGCCATGTGATCTGCGATCCGGCGATCAGCGCGAGCAACGCGGCCGCGGCCGAAGTGACGAGAACGAGCGCGAGCCCGTCGCTGCCGCCCGCGATCGACAGGCTGTTCAGCACATCAGCAGTGGTGATCCCGGCATCCACCGCGGATGGTTGGCGGGCGGGGTTCACAGACGCCGCGAGGTCATGGTTGAGGTTCCCCGCGGGCGTGTCGATCGTCAGGAAGGTCAACCACTGCTCCGACGGCATCCACTCCATGCCCTTGTCGGCGCGCAGGTCAGCGAGGAGCAGGTCGGACGCCGGCTCGCTGCGCTCCACCTCCACGCCCGCGTCGGCCGAGAACAGCTGCGGGCGGCGATCGGTCAGCAGGAACACGTCCGCCTTCACGATCGACGTCGCGTCGCGTCCCAGGGCGAGGATGCGCAACGGAACCCACGGCCGGTCGAGCGGGATCGTGAGGTGGATCGGTGTGCCGTCGCCCGCGTTCTGGCCACGGGCGCGCGCCGCCGCGGCGTCGAACCGAGCGGCCATGAAGATCGGGCTCCGCTGTGAGTAGTAGTCGAGCACCGCCGGCGTGTCGGGAGTGAGCAGGAAGCCGTGGTCCGTGGCCCACTTGCCGACCTCGGTCCCGCCCCCCTTCAGGATCGTGATGTCGAGAGCATCGATCTTGGTCTGGAGGATCACCTGCGCGTCGCTGGCCGTGGGAGCCGCGGCGGCGGACTTCGCGCCGGCGGTCAGGATCGGCGGTCGCACCTCGCGCTCGAGGCGCTGCAGCGTCCAGTCGCCACCGCGCTCGACGGTGGTCGGGATGCCGGGCAGCGGCACGATCGAGCCGACCTGCTCGCCTTCGCCGCTGAATTCGAACGACGTGACGTAGTGCTCGACGCCGTCGTGGTAGGCGGCGAGCGTCGTCGTTCGATCGAGCTGGATGGTGCCGTTCTCGCCGACGAGTCCGCCACACGCGAACGCCGGTGCGGCGAGAGCGACAGCGGCGATGATCGCCGTGGTGATGGCGGCGGTGAGACCGATCGCAGTACGGAGCAGTTGAGTGCGCATGTGTCCTCCGACGATCGGAGGGTTGCGTTTGGTTCCCGGCTTTCGCTGTCACATCCCGCAGGTACGATGCGGGTCGCTTCCCCGGCATGGACGATGAAGGCTGCGGGGAGGTGGTGCGGTGAGCGACCGTTGGGCAATCGCGGTCTGCGTCGCCGCCGTCTCCGGTGCGTTCCTGGCGTGGGGTCCGTCCGTGGCGGTGGCGGCCGTCGGTGTGGTCGCGGCGCTGGCGCTGCGTCGCCCCCTCGTCCTCGCGGCTGCCGTGTTCCTGCTCACCGGGGGGTTGGCGGCGCGCGCCGAGGCCGGTTTGGCGCCTGCGCCGGCTGGATCGTTCGACGGTTGGGTGACTGCGCTCTCCGACCCGGAGTCGGTGGGGACCGGCGTTCGCTTCGACGTACGCCTCGCTGATGGCCGTCATCTGCAGGTCGAGGCCTACGACGGCCGAGCGCGAGAGGAACTGCGATCGGTCAAGGCCGGCCAACGCTTCCTCGTGACCGGTCGCACCCGGCCACCTCCCCCGGGCGCGACGTGGCTGATGACGCGTCACATCGTCGGCACGCTCGCAGTGGACGACGTCCGGGCTCGATCCCCAGGAGCGGCCTGGATGCAGGCGGCCAACAACGTGCGTGACCTCCTCGTCCGCGGCGCCGACGGGTTGAGCGAGCGCGAGCGCCCGCTGTTCCTGGGATTCGTCCTCGGCGACACCCGAGGCCAGCCGGCCGACGTCACGGACGACTTCCGCGGCGCGGGCCTGTCCCATCTCCTGGCCGTGTCGGGACAGAACGTCGCGTTCGTACTCGCGCTGGCAGGTTCGGTGCTACGTCGCCTCGGCTTGCGCTCCCGCATGCCGGCGACCATCGCAGTGATCGCGTTCTTCGCACTCGTGACGCGTTTCGAACCGTCGGTCCTTCGGGCGTCAGCGATGGCCGCGCTGGCGGTGACCGCGGCGACGATGGGTCGCGAGGCGTCGAGCGTTCGGCTGTTGGCGCTCGCCGTGACCGGTCTCGTCGTGGTCGATCCGTTCCTCGTGCGCAGCGTGGGGTTCCAGCTGTCCGCGGCGGCATGCGTCGGGATCGTCACGTTGGCACCGCGCATCGCGAGCGCGTTGCGAGTCCCGCGATGGCTCGGCGAACCGTTGAGCGTCACGCTCGGCGCCCAAGCCGGCGTTGCACCCGTGCTGCTCACGACGTTCGGAGGCGTGCCGATCGCCGGCATCCCGGCGAACGTGCTGGCTGCACCCCTCGCTGGGCCGGTGATGATCTGGGGGCTGTCCGCCGGTCTGGTTGCAGGTGCACTCGGGTCGGGCTGCGCGACGGTGCTGCACTGGCCGACGCATCTGATGATCGGATGGATCGCGGGAGTCGCGCACTGGGGAGCGCTTGTTCCGCTGGGTGAGGTACGCGCCGGCGAACTGGCGTTGATCTTCGGTGGTGCTGTCGTCGCGGCAGCCGCAGCGCGGATCGAGTTCGTGGGGCTCCGTCGCGCCGGTGTCGCGGTGATCGCGCTTGCCCTTCTGACGCCCGCGGTGCTGCTACGCGGGACTCCGCCGCTGCAGGTCGCCGTCGCCTCTGGCGCAACTCTCTGGCGTGATGGTGGCGTCGTGCTCGAGCTCGATGGGCGAGCCGATGCTGCATCGCTCTTGGAGGGTCTACGCCGCGCGGGTGTGACGTCCATCGATGTCGTCGTCATGACCAGCTCGAGCCTGACGGTTCGCGACGCGCTCGACGCAGTACGGCGCCGGTACCACGTGGGTCGAGCGTTGGTTCCCTCCAACACCCGCGTCGACGTCTCGCTGCGAGTCGGCAGTTTGCGGGTCGACGCCCATCCCGTGGATGGTCACTTGAACGTCGTCGTGTCAGTCGACGACGGCGGAAGTGCCCGCGGACCCCCGGTGTAGCGTCGGCTCACGGTGACGTACCTCGAACTGGGCACCCGACGCTTCGACATCTCGACCCAGGCAGTGGTCGTGGGAATCCTCAATCGCACTCCGGACTCCTTCTACGACCAGGGCAGCTACTTCGGGTTCGACGACTTCATGCGCAAAGCCGACAAGCTCGTGGCCGACGGCGCCGATCTGCTCGATGTCGGTGGCGTGAAGGCGGGCCCCGGCCCCGAGGTCACCGAGGAGGAGGAGCTCGAGCGAGTCGTCCCGGCGATCGAGGCCTTGCACGCGCGGTTCGACACACCGCTGTGCGTCGACACGTGGCGCGCCAGCGTCGCCAAAGCGTGCTTTGCGGCTGGAGCAGTGGTCGGTAACGACATCAGCGGGTTCGCCGACCCGGAGTACCTGCCCGTCTGTCGGGACGCGGGAGCGGCCGTCGTCGCCACGCACATTCGTCTGCGTCCGCGGGTTCCCGATCCGAACCCGGTGTACGACGACGTGGTGAAGGACGTCTGCGACTTCCTGTTGGAACGAGCGCGACAGGCAGAGACCCTCGGCATCCCTCGCGAACGGATCATGCTCGACGCCGGGCTGGATCTCGGCAAGAGCGAACCCGACTCGTTGGTGCTGCTGCGCGCGTCCGATCAGCTCGCCGCGCTCGGCTACCCCGTCTATCTCTCGGCGTCGAACAAGCGCTTTCTCGGTGAGCTCCTCGGCACAGAGGTGACCGATCGGGCCGACGGCACCAACGCCGCGCACGCGCTCGGCATCGCGTTCGGCTGTCGCATCCTGCGGGCGCACGACGTTCGTGCGGCACGGCGTGTGGCGCGGGTCATCGGCGCGATCCTCGAGGCCGCATGAGCGCGACTCCCGTCGCGCCGTTGGTGCAACTCGTCAAGGGCGACGAACCTTCGCTGGTTCGCGACAAGGTGATCGAGCTCGTGGACGGTCTCGTCGGCGACGAGGACCGATCGCTTCTCCTCGAAGAGGTCGAGGTGTCGGCCGAGAACAAGGACGATCGCGCCGCCCAGCTCGCGGCGCTCGTCGACGCCGCCCAGACCCCGCCGTTCCTGACGCCCCGGCGCATCGTCGTGGGTCGCGGACTGCACAGCGCCAAGGCCGACGAGCTCACGGGATTGACGGGTGTGGTGGCCGAGCCGTTGCCCGACGTGTTCATCGTCCTGACCTGGGAGAGCGGCGCCGTTCCCAAGAAGTTCGGCGACGCGCTCAAGGCGGGTGGCGGAACCGTCGTCGACACGTCGCCAGGACGGAACGCGAAGACCTGGATCGGTGATCACGTCGAACAGTCCGGCCTGAAGCTCGACGGGAGCGCCCGCGACCTGCTCGTGTCACACCTCGGAGAAGACGTCGGTCGCCTGCGTGGGGTCATCGAGACGCTCGTGTCGACGTTCGGTCCGGGCGCCAAGCTCGGCGCCGACGACATCTCGCCGTACCTCGGCGACGAAGGCGCGCAAGCGCCGTGGGCGCTGACCGACGCCATCGACAAGGGCGACATCATTGCTGCGCTCGATCGGTTGCACCGGATGATGGGAGCCGGCGAACGGCACGCGCTGCAGATCATGGCGTCATTGCACGGGCACTACGCGCGCATGCTCGCGCTCGACGGCCTCGACGTCCGGGGTGAGAAGGATGCTGCCGCGGCGTTGGGGATGCGCGGGTCGACGTTTCCCGCACGCAAAGCGTTGGATCAGGTGCGGCGGCTCGGCCACGACAAGCTCGCGCAGGCCATCGCGCTCCTGGCGCGGGCGGACCGCGATCTGCGCGGCGAGCGCGCCTATCCGCGCGAGGTTGCGGATGACCTCGTGATGGAAATGCTGATCGCCCGGCTGGCCAACCTCAGCCGGTCGGCGCGCTGATCTGCGTCGGGCGAATTTCTGACTCGGGTCACTCGCCCTCGGCCGGCGACGCGGCCTTGTTGACGCGCTTCTGGAGTCGCGACTTGCGGCGGGCGGCAGCGTTCTTGTGGATGATGCCCTTGGACGCGGCCTTGTCGAGGCGCTTGACCGCCGACGTGACGATCTCGGCCGCCTTCTCGTCGCCCTGCTCCGCGGCAGTCAGCGCCCGCTTCACGCGGGTCTTCAGCTCAGAGCGCACGGCCTTGTTGCGGTCGTGACGCTTCTGGTTCTGACGGTTGCGCTTGATCTGGCTCTTGATGTTCGCCACGGGGATCCCTGGGTCGACTTCTGGGACAGCCGGAAGAGGATAGTGGTCAGGACCTCCGATGTACACCCGGCGGCCTGTACCTTCGACGGCGCCCATGGACATCGCCCGCAT
>DASUCS010000146.1:0-9262 GCA_036275935.1 Acidimicrobiales bacterium | reverse complement strand
CCAGGGTGGTGAGGTCGCGAGCGACCTCGCGTTGCAGACGCTGCAGTCGACCTTCACCGAACCCACGACGGATGGTCTGCTCGAAGCCGCTCGCGATGCGAACGAAGCCGTGTACGAGCGCGGCACCAGCGACCCCGAGCTGCACGGGATGGGCACCACGTTGGTCGCCATCGCGCCGATGGACGGGGCCGACGCCGTGGCGTGGATCAACATCGGTGACTCCCGGCTGTATCTGTTGCGGGACGGTGAGCTCACCCAGGTCTCGGAGGACCACAGTTGGGTCCAAGAGGCAGTGCGCTCCGGCGATCTCACGCGCGAAGAGGCGCAAGTCCACCCGCAGCGCAACATCGTGACGCGCGCCCTCGGGCTCGATCCGGGCGTCGCGATCGACGGCGATCGCATCGATTGCGTGTCGGGTGATCGGTACTTGCTCTGCAGCGACGGCTTGTACGACTACGTGGACGACGGACGCATTGCCGCGACGTTGCGGCGGCTCGACGACCCTGACGAGGCGGCCCGAGAATTGGTGCGTCAGGCCAACGAAGGCGGAGGTCGCGACAACATCACGGTCGTCGTCGTGGACGCAACGAGCGGGGACGACGCCGCCGGCGCCGCATCGATGCTGGTCGACAAAGAGACGGCCGAAGGTCACGCGCCAGCCGGCGCCGCCGTCGAATCGACGATGTCGCGACGCGAGCGCCGCCGAGACGCAAAGGCGTCACGGCCTCGTCGCGTGACGTGGCGCGTGCTCCTGTTCGTGGTGCTGTTCGTTGTCGTGCTCGCGGGCGCGGCGGCGGCCGTCGGTTACTACGCGCGCAACACGTACTACGTCGGGTTCAAGGACGATGCAGTCGTGATCTTCAAGGGCAAGCCGGGCGGGGTGCTGTGGTTCAAGCCAACCGTCGAGGAGGTCACGGTCATCCATCGCAACCAAGTCGTGCCCGCGCAAGTCGATCGCGTCGCGGCTGGTCACGAGGAGAGCACGCTGCAGGGCGCGCACGACTACGTGACCAACCTGACCACGACCACCACAACCACGACCACGACGACCACCTCGACTGCGTCGACGGTCCCGCAGATCAACTGATGATCGCCATCCTGCGCCGGCGCACGGAGCTCGGCCTGATCGTGCTCGGCTGCATCATCATCGGTGGGGCGTACACGCTCGCCACGCTCGGGCGGACGTCGTCCATCCCCGCCAACATCGGGCCGTTCCTCGGCGTGGTGCTCGGCCTCTTCGTGGCCGCACACCTCGCGACTCGCCGGTTCGCTCCTGGCGCGGACGGTCTGCTGCTGCCGATCGCTGCGTTGCTGAACGGCCTGGGCTACGTGTTCATCGCCCGCCTCGACGAGGCGACCGCACATCCGCAAGGACTCGCGGCGGCGCAGGCAGGGTGGACGGTGATCGGCGTTGGCGCGTTCATCGGCACGTTGGTCTTCCTGCGACGCGTACGCGATCTGCAGCGCTACCGGTACACGTTCCTCTTGCTCGGGCTCGCGTTGCTCATGGCCCCGTTGCTGCCCGCCATCGGTCGCGAGGTGAACGGCGCCCGCATCTGGGCGAAGTTCGGACCGCTCACGTTCCAACCCGGCGAATTCGCCAAGGTCGTGCTCGCCATCTTCTTCGCGTCCTACCTCGTCGAGAAGCGCGAACTGCTGGGCATGGCGACGTTTCCGAAGTTCCGACCGCTGCTGCCCGACCTCAAGCACCTCGGTCCCGTGCTCCTCGCATGGGGGTTCTCGATCGTGATCATGACGGCCGAGAAGGACCTCGGCTCGTCGTTGCTGTTCTTCGCCCTCTTCATGCTGATGGTGTGGGTCGCGACGGAACGAACGGCGTACGTCGCCGTGGGCGGCGTGATGTTCGCCGCCGGTTCGTTCATGGCGTACCACGCGTTCGAGCACGTCCACGCTCGCGTGCAGGACTGGTTGAACCCGTGGTCGCACGCAGCCGGCTCCGGCTTCCAGGTCATCCAGAGCTGGTTCGCCATGGCCTGGGGGGGCATCGCCGGTACGGGTCTGGGTCTGGGAAACCCGGATCGCATCCCCGTCGTGCAAACCGACTTCATCTTCGCTGCCATCGGCGAAGAGCTCGGCTTGCTCGGGGCCTCCGCGGTGATCTTCTGCTACCTGCTGCTGATCGGCTGCGGACTTCGGATCGCGGTCCGCGCCGAGCCACCGTTCGAGAAGCTGCTCGCCACCGGCATCACGATCCTGCTCGGCGTGCAGTCGTTCATCATCATGGCCGGCGTCACGCGGCTCCTTCCGCTCACCGGTGTCACATTGCCGTTCATCTCGTACGGCGGGTCGTCGCTCGTGGCCAACTACGTCCTGCTCGCGCTCCTGGCGCGCATCTCGGACGACACCGCGCGCCGCTCGGGTGAGGTACTCGAGAAGGTTGCAGCATGAACAAGCAGCTGCGCCGCCTCGGCGCCGGCTTGCTGGCCTGCTACCTCGCGTTGTTCGCGATGGTGAACTACGTGCAGGTCTTCCACGCTGCCGATCTCAACGACAACGCGCTCAACAGCCGCAAGATCGTGCGCGACTTCAACCGCCCGCGCGGTCAGATCATCGCCGGTGACGGTGCCGTCCTCGCCAAGACCGTTCCCTCTGCGCCCGGCGATCCCTTCACGTTCCAGCGTGCGTACCCCGAAGGCGACTTGTTCGGGCACATCACCGGCTACTTCAACTTCAACTTCGGCGCGACCGGTGTCGAGCAGAGCTACAACGACGAACTGGCCGGCGCGACGGTGTCGCAGGACTACCAGACGCTGCGCGACCTCTTCGTCGATCGGAACCACACCGGCGACGTGACGCTGACCGTGCGCAAGGACGTGCAGCAAGTCGCGCGCGACGCGCTCGGCGAGCAGAAGGGTTCGGTCGTTGTGCTCGATCCGCGTGATGGGTCGATCCTCGGTCTGTGGAGCTTTCCGTCGTACGACCCGAATGCACTCGCGAGCCACAACTCCAAGGACGCGCAGAACGCGAAGACGTTGCTCGAGCTGAACGCCGACGCACCGCTGCGCGGGCGCGGTTGGCAGGAGATCTACTTCCCGGGGTCCACGTTCAAAGTGGTCACCGGCTCGATCGGGCTCGAATCCGGAACGGTGACGCCGGACAACCCGGTCTTCCCGACCGAGACCGCGTACAAGCCGCCGGACGGCGCGCCGATCTCCAACTTCGGTGGCGAATCGTGCGGTGGCGCGCTGTTCGACATCCTGCGCGTGTCCTGCAACTCGTCGTTCGCTCGCATGGGCGCAGAGACGATCGGCGAGAAGACGATGCAGTCCGACGTTCGCAACTTCGGCTTCAACCAGAAGCCACCGATCGACCTTCCCGCCGCGGCAACGCCGGAGTTCGGCGACACGAAGAACTCGAAGGCGTTCCTCGGCCAGGCGTCGATCGGTCAGCGCACGACGAAGGCGACGCCGCTGCAGATGGCGCTGGTCGCTGCGGCCGTGGCGAACAATGGCATCGTGATGACGCCGCACGTGATGAAGGACGTGCGCGACGACAACGGCAAAGTGCTCGACACGTACAACCCCAAGCCGTGGCTCCGGGCGATGAACCCACAGAGCGCAGCAACGATGCGCGACGCGATGCGCGGTGTCGTCGAGAACGGTACGGGTACCGCGGCGCAGATCCCGGGCTTCGACGTCGGCGGCAAGACCGGTACCGCTCAGATCGGTTCCGATCCGCCCACGTCCGAGGCGTGGTTCATCTGCTGGGCCGGCAAGCCGAACGAGACGCCGTCCGTGGCCGTCGCGGTGATCGTCGAGGATCAGCCCGGCGTCAGTGAGGCGACAGGCGGTCGGATCGCTGCTCCAATTGCGAAGGACGTCGCCGAGAAGGTCCTGCAGATCCAAGGCTGAGGAGGAGAGGCGTAACCCGATCCCGTCCCGGGGCGTCAGTACGCTGCACACGCCAATGTCGCAACAAACAGTGTTCAACGGGCGTTACGAGCTGCATCGCCGGCTCGCGCGCGGCGGCATGGCGGACGTCTTCCTCGCTCGTGACCAGCTCCTGGACCGTCCGGTGGCGGTGAAGGTGCTGTTCCCGGAGTTCGCGACAGACCCGAACTTCGTCGAGCGCTTCCGCCGGGAGGCGCAGAGCGCCGCCAACCTGAACCATCCGAACATCGTCTCGGTCTACGACTGGGGCCAGGAGCAGGGCACGTACTTCATCGTCATGGAGTACGTCGACGGGCGCAGCCTCGCCGACATCCTGCGCACCGAAGGACCGCTGCATCCCCAACGTGCCGCGGAGGTCGCGTCCGACATCGCCGCCGCACTGGGCTTCGCCCACCGCAACGGCGTCGTGCACCGCGACGTGAAGCCCGGCAACGTCCTGATCTCCCCGCAGGGCCAGGTGAAGGTCGCCGACTTCGGCATCGCCCGAGCGCTCGGCGCCGATCCCGAGTCGAACCTGACCCAGGCGGGCTCGGTCATGGGCACCGCCACCTACTTCGCGCCCGAGCAGGCCCAGGGCCTCCCGCTCGATCCGCGCAGCGACCTCTACTCCCTCGGCGTCGTGCTCTACGAGATGGTCACCGGCCGGCCGCCGTTCAGCGGCGAGAGCCCGGTGGCGATCGCCTACAAGCACGTACAGGAGCAGCCGCCGCCACCGCGGCACGTGAACACCAACGTCCCGCCGGCGATGGAAGCGATCATCCTCAAGCTTCTCTCCAAGAACCCTGCGGCGCGGTACCCCTCCGCCGAGGACCTGCGCGCCGACCTCCGTCGTTTCGAAGAGGGCCAGCCGGTGCTCGCCGCCGCGGGCGCGGCGGGCGCAACGGCCGCCACCGCAGCGGTGAACACGACCCGCGCCGTGCCGGCGACGCAGGCGGTTCCCGCCGCCTACGAGCAGCAGGATTACGTCGAGCCCTATCCCCCGCGGCGACGCAGCGGCGCGTTCCTCGTGGTGCTGATCCTGCTCTTGCTCATCCTCGCCGGACTGCTGTTCGCGCTGGCGAAGGTCATCTCGGGCGGCAACGGCGCCGCCGACCAGGTCGACATCACCGTCCCGACCGGGGGGGTCGTCGGTCAGCCGGAGGTCGACGCGACCAAGGCGCTGCAAACGGCGGGCTTCGACGTGACGCCCGTGCACGAGAAGAACGACACGGTGCCCGAAGGCATCGTCGTGAGCGTCGATCCCGCTGAGGGCACGACGGTCAAGGTCGACAAGGGCAAACGCGGCACCGCGACGCTGCACGTCAGCTCGGGTGCGAACACCGTCAAGATGCCGGGGGTCGTCAGCCAGCAGAAGGACGACGCCGAGAAATTCCTGAGAGCCCAGGGCTTCACCGGCGCGATCAACGAGGTCCCCGCGCCGTCCGACGACCCGAAGGTCGAGGTCGGTGAGGTCACCAAGCAGGACCCGCCCGAGGGCGCCGACGTCGCCAAGAACGTGAGCATCACGCTGACGATCTCGTCCGGCCCGCCCAAGGTGGCCATCCCCGACGTGGCCGGCAAGTCGGTCGCCGAGGCGGCGAGCGTGCTCGGCCAAGCCGGGCTCAACGCCTCGAAGACGACGTCGGAACCGTCCGACACGGTGCCGAAGGACCAGGTCATCCGCACCGATCCCGGTGCCGGCACGCAGGTCGACAAGGGCTCCAACGTCACGCTGGTGGTGTCGTCCGGCCAGGCCCAGGTGACCGTGCCGTCGGTGAAGGGTCTGACCAAGGCGGCGGCCGACGACGCGATCTCCAAGGCGGGGCTCGTGCCGGACGCGACGTGCCACGAGAACGCGGCGACGCCCGCCACCGGGATCGTCAGCGACCAGAGCCCGGCGGCAAACTCCAAGGCCGACAAGGGCTCGACCGTGAAGTACGACGTGGAGACGTCGGACACCTCGATCTGCGGCTAGCGACTCGCCGGTCGCCGCTACGGGGCGGCGTTGACCGCCGTCATCGCCAGGAAGTTGCGGAGCAGGTCGTGGCCCGACGCGGTGAGGATCGACTCCGGGTGGAACTGCACGCCCTCGACCGCGTACTCCCGGTGGCGAAGGCCCATTACCGTGCCGTCGTCCGTCTCGGCACTGATCTCGAGCTCCGGGGGGACCGAATCGCGATCGACGACGAGGGAGTGGTACCGGGTGGCCTCGAACGGGTTCGGCAGTCCGGCGAACACGCCGCGACCGTCGTGCCGGATCACCGAGGTCTTGCCGTGCATCACCTCACCGGCGCGCACCACCCGGCCGCCGAAGACCTGTCCGAGGCACTGGTGACCGAGGCAGACGCCCAGTACCGGGCGCACTCCGGCAAATGTCCGAATCACGTCATTCGACAGCCCGGCGTCGTCGGGAGTGCCTGGCCCCGGCGAGATCAGGATCGCGTCCGGATCGATCTCGACGATCTCATCAAGCGAGCGAGCGTCGTGCCGATGGACCAGGGGGTCAGCTCCCAGCTCCCCCAAGTACTGGACCAGGTTGTAGACGAACGAGTCGTAGTTGTCGATGACGAGCACACGTGGACCCATAGGACATCCGGGAGGGTACTCGGGTGACTGATCGCGGCCGCTCGGGTTCTCTGTCGAACCGACTGTCCGCCACCACGCGCATCCTCGCGGTGGAGGACGAGGCCGACATCGCCGAGTTCCTGCGCGCCTACTTCCGGGCGAGTGGCTACGACCTGATCCACCTCGACCCCGCGAGCGCCGACGACGTGATGGACGCAGTCGAGCGCGAACGCCCGGACCTGATCCTCCTCGACTTCGGCTTGCGAGGGTTCTCCGGCCTCGATGTCTACCGGCGCCTGCGCGGTCAGGAGCGCTTCGCGTTCCTTCCGGTGATCGTCGTGACAGGCGATGCGACCGCCCGGACGAAGACGATCGCGACCGCGTCGGGTCTCGACGGGTTCGTGACGAAACCGTTCAACGTGAACACGCTCGCCGACCTCGTCGCCGAACGCATCGACGCCGCTCGCGCGATGGCGGAGTCCGGTCGCGACGAGACGCTGGGCGTGATGACGCAGGCGTACCTGACGGCGCGGTTGACCGACGAGATCAACAGCATGTCGCCGGGACACGCGGTGTCGTTCGCGCTGATCCAGTTGCGCACGCTCGGGTCGATCCAGCGCGACGCCGGCCAGGACGGGGTCGCCTACGTCGTGCGCCGGCTGATCGAGGTGCTGCGGGCGCGCTTGCCGGAGGAGACAGTGGTCGGACGCACGGACACCGACGAGCTCGCCTTGTTGCTGTCCGGGCCTCGCGTGAGCGACATCGAGCCGCAGCTCGCCTCCGCGCTCGCGGCGACGCCCGACGAGATCGACCTTCCGGGAGGCGCGGCCGTCGGCGTCGAGCTGGCGGCGGGACTCGCGTCGTTCCCCGAACACGCCGGCTCGGTCGACGAGCTGTACATGGCCGCCGACGCGGCCCTCGCCGACGCGGTGGACGCCGGTGCCGATCTCCGCGTCGCCATGTGACGACCCCTCCCGTCTAATGTCGGAGCCGATGGCGAAGCCGACGAAACGCCGCGTCCAGGGTGGGCGCACGACTCCGAAGGGCGGCGCGCCGGTCAAGGCGTCGAAGGCGGGCGACCCGACCGCGAGCGCGCGGTACACCCCGCCGATCCCCCGCGACGTGAAGGTCAGCCCAATGTGGGTGCCGATCCTGATGTTCGCGTTCCTCGGGGTCGGGACGCTGTTGATCCTGGTCAACTACACCGGCGTGGTGTGGAACACGAGCAACTGGGTCCTGCTCGCCGGTCTGGCATCGATCCTCGCCGGGATCGTGACCGCCACTCAGTACCACTGAGGTTCATCTCGCCGTAGTCCAGATGAACGTTCTGTAACGGCCCGACCGCGCCAGAGTTACATCGGTGTCGTTCTCCCCAGGTCTGTCCCCAGCCTGTGGAAAGACGCGCGCCGCTACAGGTCGTCGACGGGGGTGACCAGGTCCATGTCTTCGAGGCAGTGGCGCGGTGGCTCGGGCATCTGGTCGTTCGCCGTGGTCATGCGGACCTCGGTGCCACAGATCGAGCACCGGTAGGTCAGCTTCACCTTTCGCAGCTCACCGGGCGGCGGCGGCTCGGGGATCGGACGGGCGAGCCCGCCCAGCATCCGCGTCCCGACGCGCCAGATCAGCAGCCCCGCCGCGATCGCGATGGCGAGCTTGAGAACGATCACTGCCCTGTCATTCTGGCGTTGCGCCGCCCCTCATACGGTGGCGGAGCAACGCAATTTCACGAGAGGCGTTCGATGATGGTGGCGTTGGCCATGCCGCCGCCTTCGCACATCGTCTGCAGGCCGTAACGGCCTCCGGTGCGCTCGAGCTCGTTGACCAGGGTGGCCATGAGCTTGGCGCCGGAGCAGCCGAGCGGGTGACCGAGGGCGATGGCGCCGCCGTTCACGTTCACCTTGCTCATGTCCGGGTGGTGCTCCTTCTCCCAGGCGAGCACGACCGACGCGAAGGCCTCGTTGATCTCGGTGAGATCGATGTCGTCCATCTTGAGGTTGGCCTTCTCGAGTGCCTTGGTGGTCGCGGGGATCGGTGCGGTCAGCATCATGATCGGGTCGGCGCCGGCGAGGGCGAACGACACCAGCCGCGCCCGGGGCTTGAGGCCGAGGGCATTGGCCTTCTCCTCGCTCATGATCAGTACGGCGGACGCGCCATCCGTGATCTGCGACGAGTTGCCAGCGGTGACCTTGCCGTCCGGCTTGAACGCGGGCTTCAGGTTGCCGAGCGTCTCGACGGTCGTGCCTTCGCGGATGCCTTCATCGGCCTTCACGATCTCGTCGAGCTCGACGACCTCGTTCTTCTCGCGGTCCCAGAGCTTGCCCTTCAGCGGGACGATCTCGTTGTCGAACCGGCCCTCGTCACGGGCCACCACGGCCCGCTGCTGCGACTGGGCACCGAACGCATCGAGGTCCTCGCGGGACAGACCCCACTTGTCGGCGATGAGCTCCGCCGAGATGCCTTGCGGCACCAGACCGCCCTGCCCGGCGTACCGGGCGAACACCGACGGGCCGAACGGCACCGAACCGGGGGTCATCGACGAGCCCATCGGGGTCGTGCTCATGACCTCGACACCCGCGGCGATCACCACGTCGTACGCACCCGCCATCACCCCTTGCGCGGCGAAGTGCACCGACTGCTGGGACGAACCGCACTGCCGGTCGATCGTGGTGCCGGGGACGGTCTCGGGCCAGCCGGCGCCGAGCACCGCGTTGCGGCCGATGTTCACGCCCTGGTTGCCGACCTGCATCACGCAGCCCATCACCACGTCGTCGATCAGCGCAGGATCGAGATCGTTGCGCTGCACCAGC
>DASUCS010000145.1:0-6169 GCA_036275935.1 Acidimicrobiales bacterium | reverse complement strand
CAGTACGAGCGCGCTGAAGACGAGGGAAGAAGCGATCCGGTGATTTAAGCGCTTGCGGTGGCGGCGGCCTGCATCGCCTGTGCTTCGGCGTACGCCTCGGCGGCGGTGTCGACCAGCTCGGTGATCTCGTCCTCGGAGAAGCCGGCGAGGCTGCGGAACGTGCGGGCCAGGTGCACCGGGTTCTCCTCTTCCTCACCGCGGAACCCGCCGAAGCTGAAGAGCTTGTCGACCGCGCGCTGGAACTCGAGCGCCTGCTGCCGGCGCTCGGGATCCTTGTCCGTCAGGCGACGGAGCCAGTCGGAGCCCATCTTCACGTGGGTGACCTCGTCGGCCAGCATCCAGTCCTCACAGAAGTACAGGACGGGATCCGAGATGGCATCGCCGAAGTCCCGCATCGTGTTGAACACGTCGATGGCGAGGCCTTCGAGCGCACGGTTCACGCCCGTGAGGCGCAGTACCGGATCGGCGTTGCAGGCCGCTTCGTAGAGGAGCACCTGCTCGCCGAACTCGCCGATCTCCGAGCCCATGTGCTCGCTCAGCTTGCAGCTGATCTCGACGTGGCGAGCCTCGTCCCAGCACTGCCGGGCCATGTCGAGCTTCAGCGCGAACGGCGCCTGCTCCCGGCCGTCGCCGGTGTCGAAGTCGAAGCACGTGCGACCGGCGCCTTCGAGCGCCTGGATCTCACCGACGAAGATGCCGTGCATCAGCCCACGCGCCGCGTCGGGTGCCTCTTCGTTGTCGATGCGGAAGCCGCCCTGCCGGGAGCGCTGTTCCTTCGCGCTCGCGTTCCGGGCGTCGAAGATGACGTCTTCGATCTTGATGCGCTCGAACCGCTCGTCCCGAGCAAGTTCATCGACCGGCAGGATCCGCTTCATCCGTAGGTTCCCCCCTGGAGTGACAGGTCCCCAGAGACTACCCCGGACCACCCGCTTCGGACCATGAGGCGGTCGTCACTGCTCCGACATGATCGACTCGAACTCGGCCTCGGGATCGCGGTACGGCTCACCGCTGACGTCGACGGTCACGCGCCGCAGCCCGCCGGTGAACGCAAACGGGGCCGCGTAGCCGGGACCGACGGCGGGCCCTTGCTCCCAGCCACACGTGATCCCCCCACCGGTCAACGAGTGACGAACCGGCGTGAGCCGCTCAACCGGACCTTCCCCCACGACGCGACCGTCGATCAGCAGCTGCGCGGAGCCGGTGAAGTCGCCGGGCGCGGTGAACGACATCGCGAGCTGGCGCGCGTCCTCGGGCACGCGCTCGTCGCTCTCGATCACCGCACACTGCTTGCCGACGTAGTTGTGGACATAGCGCAGCCGACCGTCGAGCACGTGGAACGACCAGCCTCCGAGCGCGGTCCCCATGGCCAGTAAGACGCCCTCCATCGGCGCACCATCGCTCGCGCCACCGACCTCGGCGACGATCACGTGCGAACGGTTGCGCACGTTCACCGCCATCGTTTCGGGCACGATCGAGCCGCCAGGCCAGAACACGTAGCGCGGATGGTCGGGCACTGTGTGCCTCGGCGTGAGCAAGGCCGCCAGCGGACGGTTGTCGAGTGGGAGCACTTTGTAGCGCTCGGCTTCGCTCCACCAGCGCGCGACCAGGTCCTCGAGCACGTCGGGATGCTCGCTCGCGAGATCGTTCGTCTCGGTGAGGTCATCGGCGACGCGGTACAGCTCCCACACGTCGTCCTCGAACGGAGCGTCGGGATCGAGCCCGTCGTCGTACATGGCACCCAACGGCTTGAACGTCACCGCCTTCCAGCCGTCGTGGTAGATCGCGCGGCTGCCGAGCATCTCGAAGTACTGCGTGGTGTGGCGTTCCTTCGCGTCCGCGCCGTGGTTGCCGAGCAGGTAGGCGAAGCTCGTGCCCTCGATCGGCGACTGCGCCACGTCGCCGATCGAGGTGGGTGCGTCGATGCCCGCCAACTCGAGCACCGTGGGCAACACGTCGATGGCGTGAGCGAACTGGTGGCGGATCGCGCCGCGAGACCCGATCTTCGCGGGCCACCGCACGATGCACGGATCGGCGATGCCACCCTCGTGCACCTCGCGCTTCCAACGACGGAACGGCGTGTTGCCGGCCATCGTCCAGCCCCACGGGTAGTTGTTGTGCGCGCTCGGCGTGCCGAGCTCGTCGATGCGCCCGCGCAGCTCACGGCGTGATGCCGGTGCGCCGTTCCACAGCCGAGCGTCGTTGATCGATCCCTGCTGACCGCCTTCGGCGCTCGCGCCGTTGTCGGAGATGAGCACGACGACGGTGTCGTCGCGCTCGCCGAGCTCGTCGACGAAGTCGAGCACGCGTCCGATCTGTGCGTCAGCATGCGTGAGGAACCCGGCGAAGCACTCCATGAACCGTGCCGCGACCTGCTGGTCCTCTTGGTCGAGCGAGTCCCATGCGGGCACCCACGATGGACGCGGCGACAGGCGGGTCCCTTCAGGGAGGAGACCCATCGCCAGCTGACGTGCGAACGTCGCCTCGCGCCACGCGTCCCAACCACCGTCGAACTGCCCGCGGTACCGCTCGATGTAGGGCGCGGGCGCGTGGTGCGGCGAGTGGCAGGCGCCGGTCGCGAAGTACAGGAAGAAGGGCTTGTCGCGCTCGACCGATCGCAGCTCGCCGAGATACCGGATCGCGCGGTCGGCAAGATCCTCCGACAGGTGATAGCCGTCCTCGGGCGAGCGGGGCGGGCGCACGGCGTGGTTGTCCTGGAACAACGTCGGGACGAACTGATGGGTCTCGCCGCCGTGGAACCCGTACCAGCGCTGGAACCCCCGAGCACACGGCCATGTGTCCCGCGGCGCCGCCATGTGCGTCTCGTCCTCGGGCGTGAGGTGCCACTTGCCGACCGCGTACGGGATGTAGCCGCTCGCGGCGAGGATCTCGGACATGAAGCCGTTGGCTCGGGGCACCCGACCGCAGTAGCCGGGGAACCCGATCGCGAGGTCGGCGACCCGCCCCATCCCGTTGGAGTGGTGATTGCGGCCCGTCAGCAGGCAGGCCCGGGTCGGCGAGCACAGCGCAGTGGTGTGGAAGTTGGCGAGGCGGATCCCGCCGGCGGCGAGGGCGTCGATGTGGGGCGTGGCGATGTCCGAGCCGTAGCAGCCGAGCTGCGCGTACCCGACGTCGTCCAGCACGATGACCAGCACGTTCGGCGCCCCATCCGGCGCAGCGGGCTCGGATGGCCACCACGCCGTCGACTCGCGCCACGTCGGTCCGATGACTCCCCCGAACTCGTCCATGGCGCGCAGTCTGGCGTGGCGGCAACACCCTCGCCCGTTGCCTCCGAAAAGTGGTTGAATAGACACACTCCGGGAGAGCGGGCGCAGCCGGATGAAAGGGAGGAACGGTATGAACGCTCGTCCGCACGCGTTGCCCTGGACCAGGGGCACGGCGACCACGGTCGAGATCCTCGACGAACCCGTCGTACTGCCGAGCTTGTGCCCCGAGTGCGGCGCAGGTGGCTACCTCGACTCGATCAACCTCGCACGCGAGACCAAGGTGCAGACGTGCATGGACTGTGGCGTGCGCTGGGAAGCGCAGATCGACTGACCATCCGCACGCCGTCCGGAGCAGGCGATCAGGCCGGGTCCGGGATGTCGGTGGGATCTTGCACGAGGTGCGTCGGGGGCACCGATGCCACACGCCCCGCAGTGGCGAGCTCGACGACGGAGGGCACGGGATCGGGGTCGGAGAACAGCTCACCGTCGCCGTAGTCCGCGTCCCGTCCGGTCGGATCGACCACCCACCATGACGCCTCGAGCGCGATGCCGTTCGGGTCGGTGAAGTAGATCGACCGCATGAATCCGTGATCGATGATGTCGGTCACCTCGGAACCGTTCTCCTTCAGCCGGACCTGCAGCTCTTCGAGCGCGCGTTCGTCCGTGAGGTTGAGCGACAGGTGGTCGAACTGGATCGCACGAGGATCAGGAACTCCCGCCGGCTTCGCGAACGCGTCGACCGGCGACCCCTTGTACTCGAAGAAGGCCACCGTCTGTTCCGGTCCGACCTCGAAGAAGTAGTGCCGGAAGTGCTCGTTGCCGAGATGAGCGACAAGACGAGCCCCGAGCACGCCGTGGTAGAAGCGCACCGTCGCGTCCATGTCGTTGGTGATGAGTGCGAGGTGGTTGACGCCTCGCCAACGAGGTTGCTCCGCAGCAGTCACGGACTCGACGCTACCGCCGGATCAGTACGCGGCGGCGAGGATCTCCCGAGCTTCGTCCTCACTGACCGGGCGCACGTTGTTGCGCACGTTCGGGTTCGACTGCGACAGCCGGGCCACCGCGTCGAGGTCGTCGAGCGTGACGCCGCACTCCCCCAGTCCGGACGGCAAGCCGAGCCGTTCGACGAGCCCGGCGATGGCCGACGCCGCGTCCTCGGGCGCGCCGATGCTCCGCCCGAGCTGCTCGAGCTCCTCGTACGCGGCCACGCCGTTGAATCGCATCGCGTGCGGAAGGATCATGGCGTTGGCCAGGCCGTGTGGGATCCCCGTTCGGCCACCGACGAGCTGCGACAGCCCGTGATGCACGCCCATCGAGCCGTTGTGCAAGCAGCGACCGGCGAGCGCAGCCCCTTCGAGCATCGACGACCGCACATCCACGTCGCTCGGATCGTCGACGACCAGCGGCAGCGCCTGGAAGATGCGCTTGGCGCCCGCGAGCCCGATCGCTTCCGCCTCGGGTGAGCGCTTCGGCGAGTACACGACCTCGACGCAGTGCGCGAGCGCGTTCATGCCCGTCTCCGCACTCACACGCGGCGGCGTCGAGAGGGTCAGCTCAGGGTCGTAGATGACGCCCATCGGCGTGATCGTCGGACCGCCGGCGCCGGTCTTCTGCCGCGCCGCGGGGTCGGTCATCCCGAAGACGCCGGTGAGCTCGGCGCCGGAGTAGGTCGTCGGGACGGCGACGTGCGGGAGCGCGGGGCGATCGGCGAACGACGCGCCCGGCGTGCCCGCCTCCTGTTCAGTGAAGAAGCACACGGCCTTCCCGAGGTCTGCGCACGAACCGCCGCCGAACGAGACAACCGCGTCGACCGCGTCGCGGCGCGCTTGCTGCACGGCGCGCTGCACCGACGGGACCGGCACATGCGATTCGACGTCGGCGAACGTCGACGCCAACGCCGAGCCGAGCGCGGAGCGCACGCGTGCACCGTCGTCGGAGTCGTGCCGTCCCGGTGTCGTGACGAGCAGCACGCGCCGGAGCCCGAGCGCCCGCAACAGCTCGGGCAGACGCTTGATGGCGCCCGGGCCGAAGACGAGTTGCTGGGCGAAGCTGGTGTGCGTCCAGGGTCGCATCGTCACAGCACCTGGGTCTGCGGCACTTCCGCTGGTAGTTCGACGACCTGCAACGACTTCCCGTCGCTGTCGAGCACCGTCGTGGAGCAGTTGGCGACCGTGCGACAGACGACGCGCCCATCCGCCATCGCCGAGCCGAGCGCGACATTGATCGCGATGAAGTGGGTGAAGATCACGCAGTCGGCCGGTTGCTCGAGGAGGCAGGCGAGCACGTCTGATCGCCACTGCTGCTGGGCGGGCGGCAGATCGACCCAGCGTCGGCCCATGACATCGCGCAACCACGGTCCGCGTGTCGAAACGTCGTGGTCGGGTGCTTGGATCTCGCCGACTCGGTCGGTGACGATCGGCGTGACGCCCCACTTGTCGGCGAGCGGCGTCGACGTTTCTCGACACCGCCGCAACGGGCTCGTGAGGATCGACACAGGATCGAGACTCAGCAAGCGATCCGCGACGTCACGCGCTTGCTGCTGGCCGAGCTCGCTGAGGCCCGGATCGGCGTCGTCGCTCCAACCGGCCGCGGCCTCGCCGTGACGCACCAGCACGATCCTCTGCGGTCGCGCCGATGGATGGCCGGATCGCAGGTCGGCTAGCGCTCCCTCCGAGGCACGCCGGCGCGATTGCGCCGGCTCGTGCCCTGTACTCATTGGAGTGCTCTCGCCTTCGGCTCGATCACTCATATGACAGCCGTTTCGGTGATCCCCGGACCTTGACCGTCGCGGATGTACCACTCGGTGCCGAACGCCGCAGCGAATGCCTCGGGTGGCATCTGCAGGAAGAACGATTGCTCGTCGATCTGGCTGGCGTGCGCCTGCATCGCCTTGCGCTTGTGCTCGAGGTACGCCGTGACGTCGACGGCGCCGGTGATGACCGACT
>DASUCS010000144.1:0-5109 GCA_036275935.1 Acidimicrobiales bacterium | reverse complement strand
CATGCGCACTGAACGCGATGCGAGCGGCGCCTGTGCGTATGCGGGCCAGGCTCGTGCGATCGTGCGTCGTCCCTTCCGGAAAGAGCGCGACCATGTCACCCTTCGACAACGCTGCCGTCGTCTCGGTGAACATCGCTGTGTTGTCCACTGCGCCGTCGACCATGTCCTCCGGTCGACGCACGAGCACCACCCTGAACATCCGCAGCAGCGCTCGCACGAACGGGTTGGCGCCGATGGTCGACTTCGCCACGAACCGCGGGAGCCGACCGACCGAGGCGACCATCACCGCGACATCCACGAACCCGTTGAAGTGGTTGGCGACGAGAACCACCGGGCGGTCGCGAGGTATGCGTTCGAGTCCGACGACTTCGACCTGTCGGAACAGTCCCCGCCGGACGAGTCGGGTGAGCACGACCGCGATGAGGCCCACGCGGGCGTGAGCGTACGCTCCGGCACATGGCCGGCGACGGACTGGAGCACATCGCTGTGTCCGACTGCGAGCGCTGCCGACCGGGCCTCGTCGCGCAGCCGGTGAACACGTTGTCGAGCCTCGCCTATTGCGCGGCCGGCGCGTGGGTGCTGCGGCGCCCTCGCACCGCGCGCCGAGTCGCGCTCGGCATCGCCGCGATCGCTACGGGTGTCGGCAGCGCCGCGTACCACGGCCCCGGCGGCAGGGCGAGCAAGCTCGTGCACGACTGGAGCGCCGCGACCTTCGCCACGATGCTGGCAATTGCCTTCGCGACCGGCCCCGTCTCGGCCCGCCGGCGCCTTGCGACCGTTGGCTTGTTCGGCGCCGGGGTCGCTGTCCATACGTCGAGCCGCACTGGCCGCGTGCTGTGCCGACCGGACTCCGTGCTTCAGGGCCACGCCCTCTGGCACGCCCTCGGCGCCGCCGCGGTACTCACCGTGGCGCAAGAACGTGGTGGAGACGATGGGACTCGAACCCACGACCCCCTGCTTGCAAAGCAGGTGCTCTAGCCAGCTGAGCTACGTCCCCGGGGACCCGCCACTCTAAAGGGGCGGGACGAGCCGGTCGGACCGGTCGGTTTTGAGCCTCTACGAGGTCAGGCGGAGGTGCGAGCGGTGAGCGACACCCGCTCGATGCGGCCGTCGGCCCGGCGGAACACGGCGACATCGCCGTCCATCCCCAGCAACTCTGACTCTTGCGGCGTCGACATCGAATGGCCGAGGACGACCGACAGCGGAAGGCTCAACACCACCCAAATCGCAAGAATCACGGCGATCGTCAACATTGGTGCCCCTTCAGCCGCCCAGGTCCGATTTGGGAAGCATGAACCTTCTGCTGGGTTGCGACCATGCCCCGAACGGGCCATTTTTGAACTAGCTACCGGCCGAGCTGCCCTGCCCTTCGGCGACGAGACGGTCGAGCGTGAGCTCGGGTTGCTCGCTCTCGACTCGCTGCAACCAGTACGGGCTCTCGAAGAGCGCGAGCAACACGCCGTCCGATCGCGACAGCACGGCGACCCCTCGCATCGACTTCAACGCCGGCGCCGACGCTTCGTCGGTCCGGCGGGCGACGGTGTACCCAGTGGGTGACAACTCCACCGGCGCGCCGAACTCGTTCTCGAGCCGATGCACGGCGACTTCGAACTGCATCGGACCAACGGCGGCGAGCATCGGAGCCTGATCGCCGAGGGCGTCGTCGCGCAGCACCTGGACGACGCCCTCTTCGTCGAGCTGCGCGACGCCCTTGCGAAACTGCTTGAACCGGCCCGTGTCTCGGACGCGAGCCACCGCGAAGTGCTCGGGAGCGAAGGACGGGATCGTCGGGAAGGTGACGGGCTCGTCGACCCACAGCGAGTCACCGACCCGGACTTCGGTCGCGTTCACGAGCCCCACGACGTCCCCGGGATAGGCCTCGTCGATCGTCTCGCGCTCCTGCCCGAACACCGAGTGGGCGTACTTGGTCGCGAACGGCTTGCCGGTGGGGCCGTGCGTCACGACCATTCCTCGCTCGAACCGGCCGCTGCACACGCGGACGAACGCAATCCGATCCCGGTGCGCGGGGTCCATGTTCGCCTGCACCTTGAACACGAAGGCGCTGAACGGCGCGTCGAGGTCACGCGGCTTGTCGTTCTCGTCCAAGCGAGCAGACGCCGGCGGTGCGAGATCGACGACGCCATCGAGCAGCAAGCGCACACCGAAGTTCGTCAACGCGGAGCCGACGAACACCGGTGTGGTGATGCCGGCCAGGAACGAATCCTCGTCGTGATCCGCAGAAACCGCGTCGAGCAACGCGAGCTCCTCCTGCGCCGCGTGCCAGGCGTCGCCCTCTTCGCCCGCCGCGCGCGCTGGGTCGACCACCTCTTCGGGGGCGAGGCTCGCTCCGCGTGCGGTGCGGGTGAAGCGGGTGAACGTGCCGTCACGCCGGTCGACGACACCGCGGAAGTCGCCGGGATGACCGATCGGCCAGGTCACCGGCGTCGGCGTCAGGCCGATCAGTTGCTCGATCTCGTCGAGCAGCTCCAGCGGAGGGCGACCGGGCCGGTCGTACTTGTTCAGGAACGTGAGCAGGGGCAGCCCACGATCGCGGCACACCTCGAACAGCTTCAGCGTCTGTGGCTCGATGCCCTTCGCTGTGTCGAGCACCATGATCGCGGCGTCGGCCGCGGCCAGCACCCGATACGTGTCCTCCGAGAAGTCTCGGTGCCCGGGCGTGTCGAGCAAGTTCAGGACGTTGTCGTGATAGGGGAACTGCAACACGGTCGACGTGATCGAGATGCCGCGCTTCTGTTCGAGCGCCATCCAGTCCGACGTGACGCGCCGACGTTCACCTCGCGCCTTGACCGCCCCGGCCTCCTGCACTGCGCCGCCGTACAGCAGGAACTTCTCGGTGAGCGTGGTCTTGCCCGCGTCCGGGTGGCTGATGATCGCAAACGTGCGGCGGCGCGCGGCTTCGGCCGACGGACGGGGGGTCACCCCTCCAGCCTCACACGAACGCGGTCTCTGCTCCTACTGCGTCGTAGGCGGCCTTGATGAGACCGCGGGTTCGGGGATCGCCGGACAGGTTCGTCTGCATCTTGTTCATCACGTAGCCGACCGCGATGCCGTTGTCGGGGTCGCCGAAGCCCACCGAACCGCCGGCGCCGGCATGTCCGAACGAGGCAGGCCCTCCGTAGGGAGAGAACGGCGACGACACCATGTATCCCAAACCGAATGTCGTCTCCACGAAAAGACACGCGTCGTTGCCGGATGTCTGCTTCTCCCGGGCGGCATCGATTCGTTCGCGCGTGAAGAGAGGTGCGGCCTCGGCGCCATCCAGTGGCCCGATCAAGCCGGCGTACATCCGCGACAGCGAGCGCGCGTTGGTGATGCCGTTGGCGGCGCCGATCTGCGCGGCGTGCACCGGCCGGCTGTTCCACGAGCCCATCTCGAACGCGCCGTTCAGCGTCAACGCTCGACCCAGCAACGAGTCGGGCCCCATGAACTGTTGGAACATCTCGCGAAGCTCCGATGGCACCTCGTCAGCCGACGGCGTCAACCCGCCGATCATCGGCGACACCCGCGGCTCCTCCGACTCGGGAAGACCGATCCAGAACTCGAGCCCGAGCGGCGCCGCGATCTCCTCCGCGAAGAACTGGCCCAGCGACCGTCCGTCGACGCGGCGGATCACTTCGCCGAGCAGGTAGCCGAACGTGACGGCGTGATAGCCGTGCTGCGTGCCCGGCTCCCACAAGGGTTCCTGCACCTCGAGCGCCTCGATGATGGGATCCCAGGCGAGGATCTCTTCCAGGCCCAGCCGTTTGTCGGTGGTCGGCAGTCCGGCCTTGTGGCACATCAGCCACCGCACCGGAATCGATTCCTTCCCGGCTTGCGCGAACTCCGGCCAGTAGGTCGCCACCGGCTCATCGACATCGACGAGCCCGCGCTGCACGAGCAGGTTCAAACACGTCGCGGTGGCGCCCTTGGTGGACGAGAACACGAGCTGCAGGGTGTTGTCGTCGTACGGGCGCCCCGACGTCTGGTCGGCGACACCGCCCCAGATGTCGACGACCTTGCGGCCCTCGACGTGCAAGCTGAAGCCGGCACCGACCTCCCCGTGCTCGTCGAAGTTGCGGACGAACGCGTCGCGCACCGCCTCGAAACCCGGCTCGACGAGACCATCAACCTGAACGGCCATCACTCCCCCTCGTGGACGCGTTCGCCGTTTCTACGGTGGGGCGCTCGCGGCATTCAAGTTCTGCGAGGATGCGCATTCGTGAGTGCACCACCGGTCGACGCGTCGTTGCTCGAAGAAGCGGTCGCGCTCGCGCGCGAAGCCGGGCGTCTCACCCTCGAGTGGTTCCGATCCGCCGAGCTCTCGGTCGACACCAAACACGACGGAACGCCCGTCACTGCGGCGGATCGCGCCGCTGAGCGTCTCATCCGCGAGCGACTGAACGACGCGCACCCCGATGACACCATCGTCGGTGAGGAAGAAGCCGAGCAGGAAGGCACGAGCGGACGACGATGGATCGTCGATCCCATCGACGGCACGAAGGCCTTCACTCACGGCGTCCCGCTGTACTGCACATTGCTCGCGTTCGAGGACGAGCACGGTCCCGCGCTGGGAGTGATCGAGCTCCCCGCGTTGCGCGAGACGGTGTACGCCGGTCGCGGGCTCGGTTGCTTCTGCAACGGCGTCGCCGCTCGGGTCAGCGACCGCGATCGCGTTCCGGGCTCGTACCTGACGACGTCGGGATTCGACTACTGGTCAGAGGACGCACTCGCGGCGGTGCACGGGTCCGGGATGTTCATGCGGACCTGGGGTGACGGCTACGGCTACGCACTCGTCGCGACGGGACGAGTCGAAGCGATGGTCGACCCGGTCGCCGCGGCCTGGGACGTGGCTGCCATGCCGGTGATCATCGGTGAGGCCGGAGGAACGTTCACCGACTTCGCCGGTGATGCTCGCGTCGACGGCGGCAATGGTCTCGCGACCAACGGCCGACTGCACGCCGAGGTGCTCGAGCTCGTCAGGCGGTGAGCACTTCGACGCCGTCGCGCGTCACCATGACGGTGTGCTCGAACTGCGCCGACGGTTGACCGTCGAGCGTCACGATCGTCCAGCCGTCGTCCCACTGCACCACGTCGGGCTCACCGAGTGTC
>DASUCS010000143.1:0-3662 GCA_036275935.1 Acidimicrobiales bacterium | reverse complement strand
GCCCAACTGGCAGAGGCGCGGTCTTTAGGTGGCCGTTTGTGCGAGTTCGAATCTCGCCGCCGGCACGATCGCTCCGTCGTTCTTGCGTCGGTTGGCCACCACATCCGGGGTCGAGCGACGCAATTTCGAGAAGCGGGCAAGATGGCCCGCCGTGGCCGTGCTCCTGGGTGTGATGGTCGCGGCCTCGTTCGGCTCCGGCGACTTCCTCGGTGGACGTACCTCCGCGCGCTCGTCCACGCCCGGGGTGCTGGTGATCGTGCAGGTCACGGCGATGCTCGCGGCCATCGGCGTGGCGCTCGTCGTGAGCGCGGATGTGAGCACGAGCGATCTCTCCAACGGCGCCGTCGCCGGCGCGCTCAACGTCGTGGCCCTCGGCCTTCTCTACCTCGGCCTCGCCACCGGGCGCATGGGCGTCGTCGCACCGATCACCGCGGTGGTCGCGTCGATCGTTCCGGTCACGTACGGGCTCGTGCAGGGTGAGCGGCCCTCGAACCTCGTCTACGCCGGGGTCGTCATGTCCGTCCTCGCCGGAGCGTTGATCGGCGTGACCCGCGACGAGCACACGAGCGCGGGCACGAACCGCGCCGTGTTGATCGCACTCGCGGCCGGCGCGTGCTTCGGCAGCTCGTTCGTCTTCTACGCGCGGACGTCGCCGGAGTCGGGCATGTGGCCGATCTTCTCGGCCCGTGTCGCGTCAGTCGCGCTCGTCGTCGTCTTCGTCATCGTCCTGCGCATCACCGGCCGTGGCGTCGCGTTCCCGGCCCGCCGTGACCGTTTCGTGGCGATGGCGGGCGGGATCCTCGACGTCGCCGGTTCGACCCTGATCCTCATCGCGATCCGTGAGGACCTCATCGTGACGGTGACGCCCGTTGCCGCGCTCGCCCCCGGCGTCACCGTGCTGCTGGCCTGGCTGTTCCTCCACGAACGCATCAGCCGGATCCAGTTCGGTGGCCTCGCGGTCGCGCTCACGGGCCTCGTGCTGATCGCCGCAGGCTAAGCAGGACCCGTGGCGGCGCCGTTACCCATCACCGACCGTCCTGTCCGCCTCGGCGTGGTGGGCCTCGGTCAGATCAGCGAGCTCGTGCTCCCCTCGTACCTCGATCGCGACGACGTCACGGTCGCCGGCTTGTGCGACGCGAACGAGGAACGAATCGTGCGATGGTCGCGCGACTTCTCCGACGCGCACACCACGACATCGCTCGACGACCTCCTGCGTCTCGACCTCGATGTCGTCGACGTGCTCGTGCCGACGCCGGCGCACGGTGACGTCGTGTGTCGCGTGCTCGACGCCGGGTTCCACGTACAGGTGCAGAAGCCATTGGCCCGCACGGTCGAGGATGCCGAGCGCATGCTCGCCGCGGCCCGCTCGACCGGAGCAGCGTTGCGCGTGATGGAGGACTACCTCTTCTATCCACCGCTGGTGAAGCTCCGCGAGATCGTGCAGAGCGGCGAGATCGGCCAGCCGAACGGCGTGCACATGAAGATCGTCGCCAACGGACTCGGCGGTTGGGACGTGCCCGCGTCCAGCTACGAATGGCAGTTCGAACAAGCGCTCGACGGCCGCGGGATGATGGTGTTCGACCACGGTTGGCACCAACTCGCCGTCGCGCACTCGCTGTTCGGGCCGATCCGTCGGATCTTCGGGTGGGTCGGCGCGACGGAGATCGTCCCCGGCATCGTGCTCGACGCGCCCTCGACGTTGGTGTGGGAGCACGACAACGGCGTGCGGGCCGTGCTCGACATCACCTTCGCACCCGACATGTACTTCCGATCCGACTACTACACCGGCGACGAACGCATCGAGGTGACGGGTCGCAAGGGCTACGCGCGGCTCAACCGCATCAGCGCGCACGGCATCCAGGAGCCGTCGGTCGTCGTCTACCGCGACGGCGAGACGATCGGGTTCCATGCGATCGACGATCGTCCCCCTGACGCGTTCCGCGCGTCGACCGATCACGCGCTGCGTTGGTTCCGCGGTGACGATCGTGAGCTCGTGATGGACGGTGCGGTGGCGCGCGACGTGCTCGTCGCGCTGATCACGGCGTTGGACTCGTCGCAGCAGGGTCGGCCGCTGGACGTTCCTCGGCCGTGACCAGCAGTTCGGCCAGACGGGCCATGCCCTTGTCGAGGTTCGGCTTCATGCCGACCCGGTAGGCGACTGCGAACTTCAACCGACCGCCTTCGGGCTTCACTCGGAACTGCACGCGAGTCCCGCCGTCGGTCGGCTCGAAGGCGACCATGAACAAGAACGTGCCGAACGGTGCGTGGTTGCGGAACGTGACGTAGTTGAACGGCTTCCAGTCGACGATCTCCTCGTTGATCTGCATCTTGCCGTGCACGCAGTGGTTCACGGTCCCCACTCCTGACGGGCTACCCGATGTCTCGGCGTCGATGCTGTCGGCGCCGTTCCACTGCCGCCGCTTGGCCGGATCGCTCATCCAATCCCACACGACCGACACCGGCCCGGGAAGCTCGTAGGTCACGACCTTGCCGTCGTCCTCCGAGACGATCACCGACGTTCGCGTCTGTTCGGCCGCCCACAGCTCTGCGAGATCGAGCACGTGCACGTCGACCGGGCCGACGTCGTCGACCTGCTCCCGATGCGCGGCGTAGCCCCACTCGTCCAACGGCAGGTGGATGGCCATCGCAGCATCGTCGGTCACCAGGGCGTAGCCACGCTTCGACACCGCGTTCTTCAACAGGCGGTGCACGACGATCACGGCGGGACCCGCCACCTCCACGCTGCCCGCCACCCGGTGCGTGAGGTACTCACCCGCGTGCACCACGATCTTGAGGTCGAGCGACGCCATCTGCGAGCACGCGTCGCAGGTGCAGGTGGTGAGGTGGTCAGCATCACGCAACCGGCGCCGAAACGCGTCGTAACAGCCGTAGAGCGCGCTCATCATCGCGTCGGCTGTCGGCACCGCGGGCGACACACAGAACGCGGCGTCGCCTTCCAGCTTCGCCAGCGGCGCGATCGCATCGAGTTGGTCGACGACGACGCCGAGCAGGTCGCTGACGATGGCGGCGCCGTGCTCCAGCTCCACACCGCCGACGAACTTCGTGTAGCCGCTGATGTCGGCGATGACCAGCGCGCCTGTGTCAGCCATCGCTCAGAGTCTGCTCCGTGTGAGAACCTGCCGCTGGTGAAGCTCGAGGATCTTTCGACACCCGCCCTGCTCGTGGATCACGTCGCGTTCGAGCACAACGTCGCGACGATGGGCGCGGCCTGGCCGGGCACCCGGCTGCGACCGCACGTGAAGGCGTGGAAGTGCACCGCGCTGGCCCGCCGTCTGCACGCGAATGGGCACACGGGCTTCTGCTGCGCCACGCCGCGCGAGATGGAGGGCATGGCGGCAGCGGGCCTCGGCGACGATCTGCTCCTCGCCAACCAGGTCGTGGGTCGCGGCGCCGAGCGTCTCGGAGCCCTCGCGCGGGACGGCAGCACGCGAGTCACGATCGCGGTCGACTCCACCGAGACCATCGACGCCGCCGCGGCCGCCGGGCTACGGGAGGTCCTCGTCGACGTGAACGTCGGGATGCCTCGCTGCGGGTGCGATCCCGACGACGCCGGGCGGCTCGCGGACACCGCTCGGGCCAAAGGGCTCGAGGTTCGAGGTGTCATGGGCTACGAGGGCCATCTCATGATGGAGGACGCCACC
>DASUCS010000142.1:0-3029 GCA_036275935.1 Acidimicrobiales bacterium | reverse complement strand
GCCCCGATGATCATCGTCGGCTTGTCCGCTGGGGCGCCCGACGGCGCGACGGGCGCCCACCCGATCGCCGCCGCGACACGAGGATCGTTGGCGATGTCGAACGACGTGCGCCCTCCGAGCGAGTGACCCACGGCGGCAATGTGCGACGTGTCCGCAACCCCGTGGAGTAGCGATCCGGACCGACCGTTCTCCGCGGTGACGAGATCGAGCGTCTTGCTCGCCGTGGCGTGGTCGACCTCGGAAGTGTTCATGTTCAGCGTTCCCCGCACCTGCGCAACGAGGCCGTGCTCGAGGTAGTCGGGAGCCACCACGACGAAGCCCCACGAGGCCACGCCGACGTCGAGCGCGGAGTTCACGAGGCGGTACGCGCTGAGCCCATGGCTGAAAAGGACAACGGGGAACGGCCCCGCGCCACTCGCGGGAACGTCCGTGTAGGCGTTCATCGTCACGACGCGGTTGAACTCGGCGGGAACGAGGGCCTTGAGGTCGTCAGGCAACGGTGTCGTTTGGTCGTACGTCGCCTGTGGCCTGCCTTCGACCGCAGAGGCGTCCGCTGGATACCACACCGCAACGTCACGGTCGGGCAGATGCAGCGTCGTGTACCCGACCTTGTACGGACCTTCCTTCGCGTACACAGGGCCGGTTGGCGCCGCGGATGACGAGGCCGACGATGCACTCGCCGCCGGTTTCGAATCGGAGGAGCACGCCGCGATCAGCAGCACGAACGACGCGAGCACAGCCGCGCGCAATCGCCGCGAGGAGTTCGACATGGCGCAGGAAGCTAGCGCCGGGCGCGCCACGCGTCAGTCGCCGAGGAAGTCGCGGGCCACGCGCTTCGGCACGCACATCCGCCATGCGTCCAGCACGAGCTCACGCATCTCTGCGTCGTCGATCGCGTCGAGACGCACGACGACCCAGTTGTACCGAAGGTCCGACTGCTTCGGCATGAGGAACTTGTCCGGTTCGGACTCCACGAGGGCCTCGCGCTCCTCCTTCGGGAACCCGAAACCCATCAACGTCTCGTCATGCGAGAACGCGACGTACACGATGCGCCCGACTCGCAGTTTGAGACGGCCGCGAACGACGGCCTCGTAGCTGCGCGGCAACGTGAACGCGAACGCGCGGACGTCGTCGACCGTCACCATCCTCAGCGATCTCGCCAACGGTCGAGCTCACGACGCTCGCGCTTCGTGGGTCGCCCCGCACCCCGCTCTCGGGCCGCCGGATACGCCGCCTCCCGAGGAGGTGGCGGCGGGCTGTGATCGATGTAGCACTCGACTGCGATCGGCGCGCCGACGCGTGTGTTGAGCAAGCGCGCCACCTCCACGTTGCGGTCACGGCCGTGCACGCGGACATCGACGCGATCACCGATGTCGACCGTCGACGCCGACTTCGCCGGACGACCATTGATGCGGACGTGGCCTGCGCGGCATGCGTCGGTCGCCTCGGCGCGCGACTTGAAGAGGCGGATCGACCACAGCCATCGATCCACGCGTACATCGTCGTGTGACCCGTCGCCGCCTTTCGGCATCGGCAGAGCTTGCCGCGCGCGGCATGCTGGCTGCGTGCCGGTAGAGATCCGCATCAACGAGCAGGCAGGGTTCGAGCGGCTCGATCTGGGCGAGGGCGCCTGGGTGGACGTTGCACGGGGTTGGCTGTTGGGCGCCGAGGAGCTCTTCACTCGACTGCGCGAGGACGTGCCGTGGGCTGCGAATCGGCTGTTCCGCTACGACCACTTCGTCGAGGAGAACCGAGTCGGCGCGTTCTGGAAGCGAGGATCACCCCTCCCCCATCCGGCACTCGCCGGCATCACGCGCTCACTGCAACACCACTACCACGTGCAGTTCGAGAGCTTCGGCATGATCCAGTACCGCGACGCACGCGACGGCCAGGCCTTCCATCGCGACACCGACATGCGCTGGTTGGACGACACGATCATCGCCATCCTCTCGTTGGGTGCACGCCGACCCTGGTTGTTGCGGCCGCGCTCGGCTCGACACAGCCAGGCCGAGAACAAGGGTGCGACGCACGACCTCGCGCCGGGCAACGGCGACCTCCTCGTGATGGGCGGACGCACGCAGGCCGAGTGGGAGCACTCGGTGCCGCCGCTCGGCGCGCGCCCGATGGCGCCTCGCATCTCCATCCAGTGGCGCCACGCCCGCCGAGTCGGACGCCCGTTCATGGGCGCCCGGTACGACGCACCGCTCACGTACGGACGGCGATCGCCTGGCCACTAGCGCGCGAGGCTCTCGCGATGGACCAACGAGTCTCTTTGATCACGTTGGGGGTGACCGACTTCGAGCGCGCCTGCGCCTTCTACGAAGCGCTCGGATGGTCTGGTGAGTCGCCCGACGGCGAGGTCATGTTCTTTCAAGCAGGGGGGATGATCGTCGCGCTCTGGAGTCGCGAGAAGCTCGCCGAGGACAGCGTCGTCACCGACAACGGTGGCTGGGGTGGCATCACACTCGCGTACAACACGCGCTCACCGGAGGAGGTCGACGAGGTGCTCGCGCAGGCCGAGGCTGCCGGCGGCACGATCGCACGGCCGGCCGCCAAGGCGTTCTGGGGTGGTTACACCGGGATCTTCCTCGATCCCGACGGCCACCCGTGGGAGGTCGCGCACAACCCCGGCTGGACCATCACCTCCGAGGGCGCCGCGCGGCTGCATTGACCTCGTACCATCGCGCGGGTGCTCGAGACGTACGTACCGCGACACGGCGACGAGATCGAGCCGCCTCGCACGTTCTTTCGGCCGTGGATGACCTGGGTGCTGGTGGCCGTCGTGCTCGGGTCGATCGTGTTCCTCTTCGCGTACAGCGCGTCGGCCAACGCCGCCGGAGGCTGCGGAGGCGGCTGAAGCTTCAGGCGCCGAGGCGCGTCTGGAGGAAGTCGAGCTGCGCGGGCACGTAGTAGCGCCAGGACGCGTCGTCGTGGAAGCCCTCGTGGATGCCACCGCTGAGTGACGGGACGCGCCGGCGAAGCTCGCGCACCATGGGGGCGAACGGGTCGTCGGCGCCGCAGTCGACCCT
>DASUCS010000141.1:0-3196 GCA_036275935.1 Acidimicrobiales bacterium | reverse complement strand
GATCAGTGCGCGTTCCGAGCCGATGCAGTGGCTTTTCGCGGTGCGTCGTCGAGGCGGTCCGGCCAGTACGGCGGCGGGAACACGAGGCGTTCGTCGCCGACGGGCTCCGCGTAGAACTGCGCACACCACTTGCGGAACTTCATGAAGGGGCCATCGGTGTCAGCCAGCGCCGGGCGCACGAGATGCGCCTTGTGCTCCCAGATCGGCTTGTCCTCCAGCACCTGCTTGTGGACCTCGTTCACGAACGCCTTGCCGACGTTCTGGGTCGTCTCGAGGTCGCCCATCGTCTTGAAGCGGAAGTTGAAACGCAGGATGCACTTGTCGCGCTCGAGCGGCGTTGTCACCGCGAGATTGAGCGTGTCGACGATCCCCGCGAAGGAGACGAGGGACATCCCCGGCCCCCACGATTGGCTGTCGATGCGTCCCTCCATCACGCCGCGAGGCGTCGGGAACTTCTGCGACGACCGCATCTGTGAGTGCGGGAAGCCCGTCTCGTACGACTCGAGCGTCGGCACGGTCGCCGTGTCGTGCACGTAGCGGAAGTGCGCGGAGTCGACACCGTTCTCGGCCATCTCCTGCCACGTCGTCTCGATCTCGTAGGACGTGCGGATGTCGGTCGACCAGTCGGGATCGTCGTTGAACTCGGGGACGACCGGGATCTCCCACATGGGCTCGACGGACGCGTCGGGGTGGTACCACGCAAAGGTCAGGCCGTTGCGCTCGACGACCGGGAAGGCACGGATCTCGGCTTTGCCGTTGGTGCGCTCGCTGTAGGGGATGTCGGTGTTGCGGCCGCTGGCGTCGTACTTCCACCCGTGGAACGGGCACACGATCTCGCAGCCGTCGACCGTTCCGCCGTGACCGAGGTGCGCGCCGAGATGTGGGCAGAACGCGTCCATGACATGCGCGTCGCCTTCGGTGTCGCGCCAGCCGACGAGATGGCGGCCCCAGTAGTACAGGGGCTTCGGTGACGTCGTGAGCTCGTCGGGATAGCCGACGCAGAACCAGCCGAACGGGATGGGGAAGGGGAAGCGCTCCTGCATCAGAGCTTGAACACCTTGCGGGCGTTCTCGTGCAGGAACTTCGGCCACACGTCGTCGCGGAAGGGCACGTTCTGCATGTCCTTGAAGATGCGCTCGAGTGACAGACCCATCGGGAAGTAGCCGGCGTACATGACCTTGTCGCCGCCACGCGTGTTGGCGAAGTCGATGACGGTCTTCGGGTAGTACTTCGGCGAGAACGCGCTCGTCGAGTAGAAGAGGTTCGGCCACTTGAGCATGAGCTTGACGGCGAGTGCGTCCCACGGTTCGGCGCCGTGGCGCATCACGATGCGCAGTTCAGGGAAGAACCAGCAAACCTCGTCGAGCAGCTCAGTCTTCTGGCAGAGCATCGGTACGCGCGGGCCGGGCACACCGGTCGTGATGCAGATGGGGATGTCGAGCTCGATGCACTTCGCGTACAACGGATAGAACTTCTTGTCGTTGATCGGCACCTGCGGAAGCATCCCCGCCGGGAATGCGGTGGCCGCCTTGATGCCGAACGTCTCGTGGGCACGCACGAGATCGCGAACGCCTTCCATCCCCTTGTTGGGATCGACCTCGTAACTGCAGAAGAAGCGATCGGGATGTTCTTGCAACGCGCGGTGCGCGTTGCCGCGCTGCACGTCGGCGCGCCCACCGATGCCGAGCATCGCCTTCTCGATGTTGAAGTGATCCATCTCGGCCAGCACGGCCTTGACCGGATCGACACCCTCGTCGATGTCCTGCGGTACGTCCTTGAACATGTACTGCGCGGGGAACTCCATGTCGGGCGACTCGGCGTCCATGAAGCCCTTGCGCATGAAGGCGTACCAGTCCTTCTTGTGCCCCTCCGGCAGGCCCAGCATGAGGTCGATGACGGGCACGTCGGCCGGCAGCGCCATCCACCAAGACTAGAACGTGTTCTAGTTCTGCGCCAACACCCTCACGGGCAGCCCGGAGCGCGGACGCAGGCCGGCGGTGCCGACCGGGCGATCGTCGACGGACAGCAATTCGAGCTCGACGCGCTGCAGGATCCTCGCCAATGTCGCTTTCAACTCGAGCGTCGCGAACGAGAACCCGATGCATCGCCGGTAGCCGCCGCCGAACGGGACGAAGCTGTAGGGGAGGGGATCGGACTCCCACCGCTCGGGCGTGAAGGTCATGGGCTCCGGCCAGAGCTCGGACATCCGGTGCGTGACCCACGGCGAGTACATGACCATCGATCCCGCGGCGATCGTGTGTCCGGCGAAGTCGACGTCTTCGTGGCACTTGCGGCCGCTGATGAACCCCGGAGGCCACAGCCGCAAGCTCTCGTGCACGACGCCGTCGAGGTAGCGCATCGACTGCAGCGTGTCTGCGGTCGGCGGCGCGTCACCGATCACCTCTGCCACTTCGGCGCGCGCCTTGTCCCACACGCCCGGTTCGTGCAGCAGCGCCCGCACCGCCCAGCCGAGCGCGCCGCTCGTCGTGTGGTAGCCGGCGGCGATGAGGCTGACGACTTGGTCGCGGATCTCGGCATCGGACAGACCGGGGGAGCCGTCCTCGTCCACGGTCGACAGCAACATCGCGAGGATGTCATCGCCGGCTGCAGGATCGGCGGCTGCCCTCCTGCGGGCGAGCTCGGCGTCGACGATCGCGTCCGTGTCGGCGCGCGCCCTCTTGCACTTGTGCCATGCCGTTCCGGGGACGGCGACCTTGAACTGTTGGTTCAACAGGCTTTGGTCGACGAACTGCAAGGCAGGCTCGAGGACATCACCGATCTCGTCGGCCCGCTCGCGTAGCTCGTCCCCGAACAGTGCGCGCACGACGATGCGACGAACGCTCTTGCGGAGCGCCTCGTAGGCCCGCAGCTCGCGCCCGACCGTCCACCCGTCGAGCGTCCGATCGACCTCTTCGACCATGAGATCGACGTAACCGTTGATCCGCTTCGTGTGAAATGCGGGTTGCACGAGTCGACGTCGCCGCTTGTGCACGTCACCGTCACTCACGACGAGGGCCGTCTCGCCGTCGACCGGAGCGAGCATCGCGAACGCCTCTGCCCAGGTGAATGCATCGGCGCGGTCGGCGAGGATGAGCTTGTTGGCGACGTCGCCGTACACGATCGTGTAGCGGAACGGTCGCATCCCGAACTCGACGATCGGCCCGTAGCGCTCGTGAAGATCGACCACGGTGTCGAC
>DASUCS010000140.1:0-2437 GCA_036275935.1 Acidimicrobiales bacterium | reverse complement strand
TACACCGCGTCGTTGTCCGCGCCGAGCGCCCGGCCGAGATGTTCGATCATCCCTGGCGTGTCGCTCATCTGGACGACAGGCGCCTGCACGGTCGTCGGGCCGAAATCCGGATCGTCGATCTTGACGAACGAACCTCGGGCCAGGATGTGTTCATCAGCGAGCAGCTGCTGCGCGTCGTAGACCGGAGCGGCGGCGACGGCGGCGGCGCGCAGCACCGCCATCGCCTCTGCGAGTGACCGTTGCGCGATCCACTCGGCGACCAGCTTGTCGACCTCCAGCGCACGGTCCTGCTTCAACGCGGGATCCGTGTAGTTGGGATCGTCTGCCAGCTCCGGACGACCGATGGCGAGGTAGACCCGCATCGCGATGTTCGGTGACGCACTCGAGATGGCGATCCACTGATCGTCGGAGGTGCGGTACGCGTTGCGCGGCGCGCTGGCGTCGAGCCGGTTGCCCAGCCGCGTCTGGACCTTCCCGAGCTGGTCGTAGCCGAGCGTCGCCGGCTCGAGCAGGCGCGCGAGCGGCTCGATCAAGTTGACGTCGATGAGCTGACCGTCACCGCCGTGCAGGTCGCGGTGGTACAGCGCCATCATCACGGCCCACGTCGCAGCCTGCGCGGCAACCCCGTCGGCCAACATGAACGGCGGCAGCGTCGGTGGACCGTCGGGCTGACCGGTGATGTGCGCAAACCCGCTCATCGCCTCAGCCAGGGTGCCGTAGCCGGGGAGATCGCTCTTCGGACCGCCCTTGCCGTAGCCCGTGATGTGCACCATCACGATGTGCGGATGCCGAGCGTGCACCGTGTCGTAATCGATCGTCCAGCGCTCCAGCGCGCTCGGGCGGTTGCCCACGACGAGCACGTCGCTGACGTCCAAGAGTTGGTGGAAGAGGTCCTGTCCGTCGGGATGGCGGAGGTCGAGTGTGATGCACCGCTTGTTGCGGCTCACGCTCTTCCACATGAGACCGATGCCGCCCTTGCGCTCACCCCAGATCCGCATCGGGTCGCCCGAGCCCGGCTGCTCGACCTTGATGACCTCCGCGCCGAACTCGCCGAGATTGGTCGCCAGCATCGGGCCAGCTGCCAGCGTCGCCGCTTCGAGCACGCGCAGGCCGTCGAGCGGCCGACGTGGGCTCGGACGCTCGGTCATTCACCCACCGCGGGACACGCGTGCGACGCTGCAGCTCGGACACGACGAGCCACACCGTGTCCGATCCTCACCACGCCGACGGTACACGTGAGGTACGGGCTACGTATGACCGACCGAGCATGTCCGGCGCGCGATCCTGGCGTCGTCAACCAACCGGCGGCTTCATTCGTGGAACGGGCGTGGGCCTAGACACCGCGTCATTCGAAGCGGTCTTCGACGCGCACTACGAGCGGTGTGTCCGGGCGGCTCGCCGGATCACCCGCGATCAACAGGTTGCAGAAGAGCTCGCGTCCGAGGCCTTCGCCCGGGCGTGGTCGCGGTGGTCCCGGCTCGGCCGCGAACCCCAGCGGGCGGTCGGGTGGATCTGGCGGGTCACGGTGAACCTCGCCATCGACCACGCCCGGCGGCGGCTGCCAGCGCTTCCCCGGCCAGAACCGATCGAGTCCGACGACGCCGTCGCCGTCCATGTCGCTCTGGTCGAGGCGCTGCGCCTGCTGTCCGGACGCCAGCGCGATGTCATCGTGCTGCGGTACCTCGCCGACATGTCGGAGGCGGAGGTCGCGCACGCTCTTGGTGTCTCGACCGGCTCGGTGAAGACGCACGTGCACCGGGGGCTCACTCGACTGCGATCGGCATTCGGTCGCGACGAACAGAACGAGGAGGTGCTCCTTGGCCTCGACCCGTGAAGACACGCTCACCGCGATCTACTCGCGTGGAGACCGGCTGCGCGCGACACGTCGACGCCGCCGGATGGGACTGCTTGGCTTCGGAGCCGTCGCCTGCATCGTCACTGGAGTTGTCTTGTGGCCACGAGGCAATCACCACCCGCAATCGGTCGCGACGACGCCCGCGACGACGGTGCCGGCTGCCTCGGCCAACGCCCTCGCCACTGGCCAATGGACCGTCATGCCGGATCCGCCCGTCGGATGGGACCCGTATGGCACACAAGGCGCGTGGGACGGCAGCGAGCTGATCGTGTGGGGGCCAGTCGCTGACCGAACTCTCGCGGCTGCGGCATTCGATCCGGTGTCACACGCCTGGCGCAAGGTTCCTGAACCGCCCCTCGCACCGCGGGTCAACGCGTCCGTCGTCTGGACCGGGACCGAGATCGTCGTCTGGGGCGGGATCGGCTACCAGTCACGCGAGTTGTTCAACGACGGTGCCGCCTACGACCCCGCACACAACTCATGGCGCGCGCTTGCGGCGAGCCCGCTCTCTGCCCGCAGCGGCGCCACGATCGTGTGGACCGGCGATGAAGTGATCGTGCTGGGCGGCATGACCCTCGACGG
>DASUCS010000139.1:0-6867 GCA_036275935.1 Acidimicrobiales bacterium | reverse complement strand
GCGGCTCGAGCGGACGACTTCGCCTTTCTCGCCACGATGCTCGGTGAGGCCGCTGTGTGGCGGCCCGACAAGCCGACACCGACGGCTGAGCAGGTGATGGCCGATCCGCGGTACGCGATGTACCTCGCGGGTTGGCCGAGGCAAGGTGATCACGGAGTCGTCGCCGAACACGACGGACCGGTCGGCGCGGCGTGGTATCGCACGTATGCAGAGACGGACCATGGCTACGGCTTCGTCGCGGAGGATGTTCCTGAACTGTCGATCGCGGTCGTCGCTTCCCGGCGGCACGAGGGGATCGGACGACAGCTTCTCGTCGAGCTGATCGACGCCAGCGTCTCGCACGGGTTCCGCGCCCTGAGTCTGAGTGTCGCCGAGAACAATCCCGCGCGTCGTCTCTACGAGTCGACCGGCTTCGTGGTGGTCGACAAGCACGGACACACCTACACGATGGTCCGAGACGCCGTTCCGTCGGTTTGAGCCTGCGTGAACGTCATGCCGCAGCCGATCGATCACCGCGCCGAAGGAAGGCGCGACGCGGCGATGACCTCGGTCCCGTAGCGCTCCACGGCTTCGATTGCACGCTCGAGTGAGTCGCCCGGGACGCCCGTCGAGCACCACGTGACACCGAGCTCCGCCAGCCGCGCCTGTTGCTCCAGTTCGGCGTCCGCGTTGAACGAGTTGTTGCCCGCACCGGGCAAGGTGGTCGTGAAGGCGATGTCGACAGTCGCCGGATCGCGACCCTCGGCCTCGACATGACGATGGAGGTGCTCGATCATCGGCGCGAGATCTTCGGCGGTCTCGAGGACTTGGGTGCGGGCGGTCTGGGCGAGCTGGGCCGCGGCGGGGAAGGGGTTCCACCCGTCGCCGTGCTTCGCGACGCGGCGACGCGTCAGCGCGCTGTTGCCACCGATCCAGATCGGGACGTGATCCGGCTTCGGGTATGCGGACACGCCGCTGGCGGTGTAGCCGCTGCCCTCGAACGCGAACTCATCTGTCGTCCACACACCGCGCAGGACGTCGAGCGCCTCGTCGAACAGTTCGTTGCGCCGATCGAAGTCGACGCCCAGCGAGCGGTACTCGCTGCGGAGGTAGCCGATGGCAACCGAGAGCACGAACCGACCGCCGCTCATCGCATCGATGGTCGCGGCGGACTTCGCGACGAGGAAGGGGTTGCGGTACGGGAGCACGACGATGTTCGGGATCAACCGGAGGTGCTCGGTGACGGCGGCGACGTACGACAGCGCCGCGAAGGGGTCGAGCGCATCGTGACCACCTGCCATCAACCACTTGTGCGACGGTGCGGGGTGATCCGTGAACCCGAGACCCTGGAAGCCGGCGGCCTCCGCCGCCCGTGCGAACCGCGCCAACCCCTCGCCGGTCACGAACTCGGGGTTCAGCGGGTGACTCAGCAGCGGGTACGTCGTCCAGTGCTTCATGATGCCGAAGAGTAAGCATTGGCGGTGACGATCCGGGACGGAGACGGATAGGAGTCGCGTTGGCGGGTTGGACGTGTCCCGAGTGTGGGCGATTGTTCGGGCGCAACAAGCAATCGCACGACTGCGCGCCCGCCATGACGATCGACGAGTACTTCTCCACCGGGCCGGCGCGTGAACGCCCGATCTTCGACGCGGTCATGAAGCAGCTCGCGCGTGCGGGACCGATCCACGCCGAGTTCGTGTCGGTCGGCGTGTTCTTGAAGAACCCGCGCAAGGTCGCCGAGTTGCGGCCGATGCAGCGGTGGGTGGCGGTGTCGTTCTCGCTGAACCGGCGCGCGGCCCACCGCACGATCACTCGGAAGGTGATCCCGTACGGAGGCCGCTACTACCACGTCGCCAACATCGAGAACGCCGGCGACGTCGACGACGCACTCGGCGACCTGCTCGTGGAGGCCTACGCCGACGCGTCCGGCTGAGGCGCGGTCAGCGGACCCTAAGCTCGTTCCCTCGTCGAACCTACGAAGCAGCAGCCCACTGACTCCGGAGCGGAGGCACAGATGGAAGCGGTCGACTGGGAGAGCTTCGAAGCACAGCAGCCCGAGCTTGCCGCGCATGCAGAGGAGAGGCTCACCGCCGGCGTCAGCTACCTCTCGACCGTTCGGGAGGACGGGTTCCCGCGGGTCCATCCCGTCGGCCTGCACGTACGCGACGGTCAGTTGCTCGTGCCGATGCTGAAGACGTCGCCGAAGGGTCGAGACCTCGAGCGCACCGGGCGGTACGCCGCGCATTGCACGGTCGAGGACAACATGGGCGGCGGCGGCGAGGTGCTCGTGACCGGCCTGGCGGAGCGAACGACGGCGCCTGCGGACTTCGCGGAACGGGGGTGGATCGCCTTCCGCCTCCGGATCGCAGAGGTGCAGGCGGTGCGGCACACCGCTGGTTCGGGTCAGCCGTCCGTCACCCGGTGGCAGGCGTCCTGAGCGCCCAGGCCTGTCAGAGAGCGGGGCGCGACCGGCCGGCGCGATGGTCTTGTGGGCGTTTCGGGCAGTAGGTTCTGGGTACCAACCCCACCCAGCCCGCCGCCCGCTCGACGCGCGCGGTCGTGGCACCGCCCGGAAGGAGGATGCGCCTGCTCACGCGGGCGCGTGCGTAGCGAGTGTCGATACTGACGCGGGTCGAGTCGCCGCCCACCCCCACGACCAGCGACATCGAGATCGTCGAGCAGGATGTCCCCACCGCGCCGGCGCGACGGGGAATTCTCTGGCCACTGAAGTGGTACCTCGTGTCGCGGCTGGTCGTGCTCGCCGCCACCATCCCGGCGCTGTTCATGCACGATCCGGGCTCTGGACCGTGGCCGATCATGCCGGGGAACCTCGCGTTGCTGCGCGCCCTCGGCCGCTGGGACGGCGCGTGGTACCTGTGGGTTGCGAACAACGGCTACCCGACCGCCGGACAGTTCCACCACCACCTGTCCGAGGTTGCGTTCTTCCCGCTGTATCCGATGACGGTTCGCGGGCTGTCCGGGTTGACCGGATGGTCGGAGCTGGCTGCGGGAGTGACGGTCGCACTGATCGCCGGTGCGGTCGCCACGGTCTTGGTCTGGAAGCTGGCCGCACGACTGGCCAACCACAAGGTCGCCGACCGCGCGGTCATGCTCTTCGTGTTCTTCCCCGGCTCGTTCGCGTTGTCGATGGCCTACGCCGAGGGCTTCATGGTGGTGGGTGTGGCGGCCTGCCTGCTGGCCCTGCTGAACCGCCGTTGGGTCCTCGCCGGGTTGGCGGGTGCGTTCGCCACCGCCAGCCGCCCGAACGCGGCGGCAATCGTCATCGCGTGCGCGGTCGCAGCCGCGGTCGAGATCTACCGCCGGCGTGAGTGGAAGGCGCTGCTCGCGCCCGCGATCGCCAGCACGGGCGCTCTCGCGTTCTTCACGTTCCTGTGGATCCGGACCGGGCACGCACTGGCGTGGTTCGAGTCGGAGAAGGAGGAGTGGCACGACCATCTCGGTTACGGCCAGGGGGTCTGGAAGCGAGTCACCGGGCTGTTCCACCACTTCCCCACGTCGTTCAAACCGGGGTCGCTCAATGACGTGGTCGCCGTCGGGGGCGTGCTCATCGTCCTACTCAGCGCGGTGGTCCTGTGGCGCATGCGTTGGCCGCTGTTCGTGCGCATCTACACCGCCGCCGCGCTCCTGATCCCGGTGTTGTCGGTGGCGGTCGGGCCGCGCCCACGCATGCTGTTCGGCGCGTTCCCGATGGCGGTTGCCGTCGCCGACAAGTCGTCACGGACCGTGTACCGCGTCGCCGTCATCGCCAGTGCGGTGATCCTCGTCGCCATCACGATCGTGATCACCACGTCGCTGTCGTCGACGCCGTGACCCTCGTGGCGCCCGTCGCCGCCGACGGTGCAGCGCTCTCGGAGGACAACCACTCGCCGGCCCCTCGTTCGCGCTGGCTGCTGATCGCGGCGGTCGCGGGCGCCGGCTTCATCGCCATGTACCTCGTGATCGCGCTGGTGCGATTGCGCTACCCCTATGAGCTCGAGTGGATCGAGGGCGGCATGGTCGACCATGTCGCTCGCATCCGCGGCGGCCATTCGCTGTACGCGGCGCCATCGTTGGGGTTCACCGCCGACATCTACACACCGCTGTACTTCCTGCTGTCCGCCGCGGTCTCGGTGGTCACGGGATTGGGCTTCTTCCCGTTGCGGCTCGTGTCGGTGCTCGCGTCGATCGCACTCTTCGGCGCGCTCGCCAAGCTCACGATGGCCGACACCGAGGATCGAGTGAGCGGTCTCCTCGCCGCTGGCCTCTTCGCCGCGTGCTTCCGCATCGGGGGAGCGTGGCTGGACACGGCTCGCGTCGACACCTTGTGCCTGGCGTTGCTGTTCTGGGGAATGGTCGTGGCCCGCCAGGCGCGGACCGCGCGCAACGGAGTGGTCGCCGGCCTGCTGATCAGCTTGGCCTTCCTGGCCAAGCAGGTCGCGCTGTTCCCGGCGGTCGCCATTGTCGTGTTCTTCCTGGCGGCCCGACGCGGCCGCGCCGTCACGGGCTCGTACGCACTCACGGCGCTCGTCGGGATCGGCGGGTCCACGCTCGTCGCGAACGCCATCAGCCACGGTTGGTACAACTTCTACGTCTTCGAGTTGCCGGCGCGCCACGAGATCGCGTCCGAGAACTACGTCGACTTCTTCACGCACGATCTCATCCGCCCGTTGCCCGTCGTGCTGTTGCTCGTCGTCACCGCGTTCCTCGCACTGCGTCGCCGCATGGATGGGCTCCTGTTCCACGCGATCGTCGGTGGTGCGGTGCTGTTCGCCGCGTACTCCGCGCGGCTGCACACCGGCGGATACGACAACGTCCTTCTGCCGATCTATGCCGAGCTTGCGGTGCTCGCGGCGATCGGGATCCACCACCTGCTTCGGTCAGACGCTCGGCGCTGGATCGTCACCTGCGCGGGAGTGCTCGTGCTCGCGCAGTTCGCCCTCCTCTTCTACAACCCGGTCGATCAGCTTCCGACCGCGGCCGATCGTCGTGCAGGCGAAGCGATGATGACTGGCCTCCGAGCACTGCCGAAGCCTGCCTACCTACCGGGGCACCCGTGGTACCTCGTCGAAGCCGGACAGCAGTCGTCCGCTCAGGGCGCCGCGATCGAAGATGTCTTCCGCGGAGACCACGGCGGTTCGGGACCGGCGCTGGCACGCGAGCTGTGGGACTCGGTCTCGAGTCGTCATTGGGCCGCGATCGTCGTGGACTCCGGGACGGGCTTCTCGTACCTGCCCGACAACTTGTGCCGCTACTACGAGCCGGTCGGGACGCTCGACCCGAGCGGCGCCACGGTGCTGCCGCTCACGGGCACGAAGACGGGGCCGAAGACGGTGTGGGAGCCGCGGCCCGACGAGGGCGACGACTGCCACGGCATCGACTTCTGGACCGTCGGCCCGAACGGCTGACGATCGACTACGACGCGGGCACGGCGTCCTCGGCGCCGGTGTCCGCGAAGACCGGAGGCACTCCCGCGAGCGCGAGCTCGGCGATGTCTTCGGCGGCCTCGACCGGGCCACGGGCCGCCCCGTGTTGTGCGATGTCGCTCGGCAGCAAGCGATACACGAGACAGGCCGCGATGGCAGCGAGACACGCGCCGGTGAAGGCTGCGAAGTGCAGTCCGGAGACGAACGCATGGTCGGCGGCGGTGGTGACCCGGGCGGCGACATCGCTCGGTAGATGGGACGCAGCCTGCAGCGCCGTGCCGAGGGACGTGCGAACGGAGGACTGGTCCGCCGGGGCCAGTCCTCGGACGACGTCGTTGATCCCGTTGCTGTACCGCGACGCAGCGACACTTCCCAGCACTGCGACGCCGAGCGCGGCACCGAGCTCACGGGTGGCATCGTTCATGGCCGAACCCGCTCCTGCGCGCCGAGGCGGAACCGCCGACATGATGGCGGCGGTCATGGGCGACATCGTCAACGCGATACCGGTCACCAAGAAGGCCACGCACACGAGGACGTACTCGTACGAGGTGTCGACCGTGAGCCGCGAGAAGCACAAGAAGCCGAACGCGACGAGCGCCATCCCGGTGGCCACCGTTCGGTTGGAGCCGAGACGGGCGACGATCCGTGGTGTCATCGGCGACACGATCATCATGATCGGGGCCATCGGCAGCAGCCGCAGCGCGGCGCCGAGCGGGCTGTAGCCGAGCACGAGCTGGAAGTACTGCGTGATGAGGAACATCACACCGAACATCGACAGGAACACGAGGATCATTCCGCCGGTTGCGACGCTGAACGCAGGGTTGCGGAAGTAGTTCATGTCCAACATGGGCTCGTCGGTCCGTCGTTCCCAGAACACGAAAGTGGCGAGCACGACGAGGGCCAGACCGAAGGCACCGAGCGTCGGTGCGCTCGACCAGCCTTCGTCCGGCGCCTGGATGAGCCCGTAGACGAGCGACGACACGCCCACGATCGACAACCCCGCGCCAACCAGGTCGAGCCGTCCTTCCTCAGGATCCTTCGACTTCGGCACGAGGAACACCCCGAGCACGAGCGCGAGGAGGATGATCGGCACGTTCACCAGGAACACCGACCCGAACCAGAAGTGGCCGAGCAGCCAACCGCTGGCGAGTGGACCGATCGCGCCCGCGCCCCCGGTCACGCCGGCCCAGATCGCGATCGCCTTCGCTCGCTCGTCAGGCGGGAAGACGTTCACGAGGATCGACAGCGTCGACGGCATGATGAACGCCGCACACGCACCCATCAGCGCGCGGCACGCAATCAGCTGCCACATCGCGGTCGACGCCGAGGCCAGCGCCGCGGCCACCACGAAGCCGAGCAGCCCGGCTTGGAGCGCGCCTTTGCGGCCGAACCGGTCGCCGATGGCGCCTGCCGTGAACAGGAGGCCGGCGAAGACGAGGGAGTACGCGGCGACGACCCATTGGAG
>DASUCS010000138.1:0-24253 GCA_036275935.1 Acidimicrobiales bacterium | reverse complement strand
CGACGGCACCACGCGCGAGATACCTGTCGAGGCCGATTGGATGGCGGGCTTCCGTGACTCTGCGCGTCACTTCATCGATGCGCTGGTGCACGGCACGGCGGCCGAGATGTCCGGCGAACAGGGCATCAAGGTCCTTCAGCTCGCGTTCGCCGTGTATCAGGCGTCGAACGAGCACCGGCCCGTCGAGCCGGCGTCGATCGACGACTCGGTCTCTCCGCCCTGGTGGCCGCCCATGCGGGGCGACGACTGGTCGACCCTCGAAGTCTGAGCGTCAGGCCGCCCACCGTGGCCGCGCGTCGGAGGGACTACGAATAGAACTGCTCGGACCAGAATCGGTGTTCGAGGATGAGCCTCTCGGTCTTCGTGATGATCGGCGGGTCGCGGTACACCTTGTTCTCCCAGATCGGGATGTCCTGCGACACACCCGCGCAGAAGGACTCCGCCGCCTGCAACGCGGCGTCGTCCCCATTGGCCGTCGGTGACGTGAAGATCCAACGCACGTGCACGTTGTTCTCGTCGATCGGGGTCGTCGACGACAGGAACGTCACGTAACCCTTCACACGCAACACGCCGAGACCGAGCCCGTAGCCCTCGCGCACGAAGTTCCCATCCATGCCGACGGCACGCTTGTACGTGCCCTCGGTGATGAACTCGTCTTCGGGGATCGCGTCGGTTCCGTGCACGTACCGGAAGTGCGAGAAGTCGACGTTGTTCTCCGCCATGTCCTGACAGGACACGCGGATCTCGAAATCGCGCACCAGGATCGGTGTCCACTCGGCGCTGTGGAACTCGGGAACGTTCGGGACGTCGTAGAAGGGTTCACCACCCTTGGCGTGATGCCACGCCCAGATCATGTGATTGCGTTCGAGCGTCGGATAGCTGCGACCGTGCGCCTTCGTCGGGATCGCCTTCATGTCGCCGTATGGAATTTCGACGCACTCCCCTGACTCGCCGTCGAACTTCCAACCGTGGAACGGGCAGCGGACGCACCCATCCTCGACGCGGCCGCCGACCGCGAGGTGCGCACCCAAGTGCGGGCAGTGTGCATCCATCACGCGCGGGGTGCCGTCGGCGGCGCGGTACAGCACGAGGTCCTTGCCGAAGTAGTAGAGCGCGCGGACCTCGCCCGGTTCGATCGACCTCGACTCGGCGACGATGAACCAACCGTTCGGCACGGGGAACGGATACCGAGGCTCCGTGAAGTGCGTGACGCGTGGCCGGTTGGCGAGATCGGACAGCAGATGGAGATCGCGTGGCATCGGAAGGCCGGCCGGGAGTCCTCCGTTGTCCGCGTTCACCTCGCTCGCGCCGACCGCGCCCAGCGCGAGGTCGTCAGCGGTGTCCCTCATGCGGCCCCCCAATTTTCAATAGGCTGTAGATAATCCCATGAGCGCCACAGGCAGGCAAGGACGAGCCGCCGCGACGACGCCCGGCAAGGCCGGGCGGCCGCCGCGCATCAGCCGGGCGATGATCGTCGAGGCGGCCCACGAGCTGGGCCTCGAAGGCCTCACGCTCAAGGCCGTCGCCGACCACCTCGACGTGTCGATTGCCGCGCTGTACCACCACGTCTCGGGCAAGGACGACCTGCTGCGGCTGGCCGCCGAGCGCTCGACGCGCGCGGTGCCCCTGCCCGTCGATCGCGGGCAGTCGTGGGCGCAGTGGTTGCTCGACTGGGCCAACTACAACCGCGAGGTCTTCACGGCGCAGCCCGGCCTGCTGGGCCAGTACCTGCAAGGCGCGATCCAACCCGAGGCCGTCGTCCGCAACCTCGACGCGATCCTCGCGGTGCTCGTGCGCGAGGGCTTCTCCGTTCCGGCTGCGAACGCGGCGTACGAGCTCGTGACCTCCGTGGCGCTCGGCACCGTGCTGAGCGCGGCGTGGGAGCACAAGACGGCTCGCGGCGAGGGCGACATCAGCGCCGCGTTCGCGCAGGTCCTCGAGCAGACACCGAAGCGGCAGCTCACGTACGTCCGGCGTCTGGTGAAGAGCCGGCGATCGGAGGGACGTCCGAGCTTCGAGCAGCGGATCGAGACGGTGCTCCGCGGCATCGCGGCCGAGAACGACCTTCCGTGGGAGCCGGCGGCTCACGGCTTCAGTCCGGATGACGCTGCATCAGCTCGACCTGGTACCCGTCCGGGTCGACGATGAACGAGATCGTGACCGGCCAGCGGTCGGGACGCATCGGCGCCATCATCTCGCGATAGCCCGCTTCGATCGCCGTGTTGTGCAACGTTTCGCAGTCGTCGGTGTGCACGTACAGCTTCCACATCGCACCGCCCATCGCGATCGGTGACGCATCGTCGAGCTTCTGGGCGAGCTGGAGCTTGCCGCCCTTGCCGTCGCCGTTCTCGAGGATCGCTTCCTTCACGCCCGGGATGTCCGTCTGACTCGTGCACGTGAGGCCGAGCGTCTCGTAGAACTTGATCGTCTTCGCGAGATCGCTGACGTACATGCAGTACTGACCCACCCACGCGAACGTCGTGTCGTCGCCGTCGAGCCACGGGTGACGCTGCACGAGCTCGACGAGGTAGCCATCGGGATCGCGGAGGAAGGCAATCGACGTCGGCCATCGCTCCAGCCGCACGGGCGCGGACTCCGACGTGTACCCCGCGTCGATCGCGGCCTGGTACTGGGTCTCGATGTCGTTCGTGTTGACGTACAACTTCCAGAACGCGTTGCCGTGGTCGATCGGACCCGACTGCTCCTTCTGCTGTGCGAGCTGCAGCTTGCCGCCCTTCGCGTCGGCGTTCTCCATGATCGCTTCGTTCGCGTTCGGGATCTCGGTGCGGCTCGTGTTCGTGAGACCGAGGGTCTCGTAGAACGCGACCGAGGCGTCGAGATCGGTGACGTTGATGCAGTACTGCCCCAGCCAGGCTTCCATCGCGACCGTGCCTCCTGCTGCGACCGTTGAACGAGCGTACAATCTAGTTGAATCCGCGTTCACGGAGCGAGGGTCGACTCGAAAGGATGCCGATGCCGGCGTACGTGTTGATTCACGGAGGCGGGACGACTGGCCGGTTCTGGGACCGCCTCGTCCCGCATCTGGACGGACCTGTGCTCGCCGTCGACCTTCCGGGACGTGCCGGTCGGCCCGCTGACCTCGCGTCGCTCACGGTCGCGAAAGAGGTCGACTCCGTCGTTGCCGACATCCACGACGCACAACTCGACGTGCCGATCGTGCTCGTGGCGCACTCATCTGGAGGACTCGTCGTGCCTGGCGTGCTGGAAGCGCTCGGTGGCGCCGTGTCCCGAGTCGTGCTCAACGCGGCCTCCGTGCCCCCCGAGGGCGGTTGCGGACTGGACTGCATGCAGGGTCGTCATCGCGACGGGATCATGGCGGCGGTGGAGATGACGAACGACGAGGGTCGGCCGTTGCTGACGCCGGGGCCGCCGAGCGATCCCGAGGCATTTCGCACGGCGTACGGTCCCCCGCTGAACGACGACGATCTCGCCTTCGTCGTCGATCCCGTGCGCTGTGTCGTCGACACGATGTCCCACTACTTCCAACCGATCAGCTGGGAGGCGGCACCGCCGACCCCTGTCACCTACCTCGTGAATCTGAAGGACCGTCCCGTGCCGGTGGATCTGCAGCGCGAGATGGCCGCCCGCCTACCTCGGCCTCCCACGATCATCGAGCTCGACACCGGCCACATCCCCGCGATCGTCGAACCCGCGATGGTGGCCGCGCACGTGAACGAACGCTGACGAGTACCGCGCCGCGAGCGGTCCCACGAGTGCGGTGAAGAGCACGAAGCCAGCGGCGACCGCCCCGAGCTTCACGCCGTCGTGCAATCCGACACCAAGGCTCGCGATCACGATCGAGAACTCGCCTCGGGCAACGAGCGTGGCACCGGCGCGCACGCGCCCCGGACGAGCCACACCCGCACGTCGTGCCGCGAACCATCCCGTCGCGATCTTCGCGGCGACGCCCACGATCGTCAGCAACGCGGCTGGCAGCAGGCTGTCGGCCAACTTCGAGGGATCGATCTGGAAGGAGAAGAACACGAAGAAGACCGCAGCGAACAGGTCGCGCAGCGGAGCGATGAGCGTTCCCGCTCGAGTCTGGACGGGACCGGACAGCGCGAGCCCGACCAGGAAGGCGCCGATCGCTGCGGACACCTCGAGTCGTTGCGCCAGTCCACCGACGACGAGCGTCAGCCCGAAGACCGACAACAGCAACGCTTCGTCACCGCCTCGGTCGAGCAACGCGCTCAACCGGTCGCCGAAGCGAAACGCGAGTCCGATGATCGTCGCGACCACCGCCAGTGCAATGGCGATCGTTCCCGCCGTGGCGCCGAGCGCGCGACCAGCGACGAGCGCCGATGCAATCGGCAGGAACACCGCCATCGCCAAGTCCTCGATCACCAACAGGTTCAAGATCGCGGGGGTCTCACGGTTGCCCAGCCGGTCGAGGTCGGACAGGACCTTGGCGATGATCCCCGACGAGCTCACCCAGGTGACGCCCCCGAGCAGCACCGCCGCGGCGACCGACCAGCCGAGCAGCACACCGGCGACGAACCCAGGAGTGAAGTTCGCGACTGCGTCGAACACGCCGGTCGGCGTTCCGGTTCGGAGCCCATGACGCAACTCGTCGACGGAGTACTCGAGTCCGAGCGTGAGCAGCAGCAACAGCACGCCGATCTCCGCGACGACGTGGATGAAGTCGTGGCTCACGTCCAGCGGGAAGAGCCCGCCTTCCCCGACGAACAGTCCCGCGAGGAGGTAGAGCGGGATGGCCGTGAAGCCGAAGCGAGCCGCGATGCGCGCCAGCACGGCGAGCACGAGCGCGACGGCGCCGATCTCGATGAAGGCGGTTGCAGCGTCGCCGCTCGCCGCCGCGACGATCACGACTCGAACAGCGTGTGCAGTCGCTGCAGACCCTCGGGGGTTCCGACGGCGACGGCGATGTCACCTGGTTCCAGCGTGGTCTGCGGTCCGGGAGCGGGGATCGTCGAGTCGGCGCGGATCACCGCGACAACCGAGACCCCGGTGTTGGTGCGGAACGCGCCGTCGCCGATCGTGCGGCCGGCGACGGGCGACGCGTCCGTGACGGTCAGCCAATCGATGGCCACGCCCTCGAGCCGTTGCGCCGTCCGTACGGTCTCACTCACCTGACTCGCCGCCAACAGCTCGCTCAGCGCGACCGTGTCGTCCGAGCTGAGGTGCAGGACGGTTCGGCAGGTGTCCGGGTCGTCCCGGTCATAGATCGCCAACTCGCGGCGTCCGGTGCGGTGGGTCAGCACCGCGACGCGTTCACCCGCCGCGGTGGTGAACTCGTGTCGCACACCGACGCCGGGCAGCATCGTCTCTTCGATGTCAGGCATCAGCTGCCTGTTCTATTGCACGCAGCTGTGGCGCGGGGCCGGCGGCGCGCCGGACGTGGTGAGGCGTTCGATGACCTCGTCCGGCACGCGAAGCGTCCAGCCGTGCTGTTCGAGCTCCGCACGCGAGACGCTGACCTCGCCGCCGTCCCTGCCCTGCGTCGAGAATCGGATGATCCACGTCGCCCCGGGGTCCAGCACGTCCTGGAACTGGGTGGTGCAGCGCTGGCCGGCCACGCCGAGCGGCAGCGTGCTCCTTGCGTCGGTGACGGCGATGTTGATGTCGTAACCAGTCGGGTTGTCGACTCGCACCCGCTCGACGAACGCCGGGTCGCGGAACACGACTGCCACCATGATCCACAGCCCGAGCATCGCCGCGGCGGCGATCGCGACGACGAGGCCGACCCGGGCCGCTCGCTCGGAGCGACGCGTCGGTCGGCTGGCAGGTGGTCGGACCTCGACCGGGGGGCTCATGACGTCACTCCCACGGAGCCAGTCCCTCGATCGCCGACACGCCCGGGAACGCGCCGAGGACAGGGATGTGCGGGAGCGAGAGAAGCAGGATGACTGCACAACCCACGACCAATCCGAGGCGGGCTTCAGTCTGTGCGCGGCGTCGAGCGCGCTCGTCGGTCGCGGGTTCGACGTCGCTCGCCCGAGTCAGGTCGACGGCGACCAGCGCGAACGCGGCGTGCGCGATGCCGCCGATCGCGAAGACGCGGCTCAGCGCTCGCTGCCGCGCCCGACGGTCGGCCGCCGCGTCTGCTGGTCCGAGCAGGACGTGGGCCTCGAGAACGGCCCACACACAGCCGATCACGAAGCCCGTGGCGATGTAGAAGAGAAGGAACTCCTCGAAGGAGTTGATGCCTGATTCGTTCAATGTTGTCTCCGGGTGCGCGCGGCCGAGCCCGGACGGGCGGGCCGCAGGTGTTCACGGTCGAGCGCGCGCGAGCGCGCGGAAGGTCAGACGGTGAACTGCAGCGGCGGGCCGCGGCGACGGCACCGGAGGCTGTTGACGGCCGCGAGCGCACGTCGATCCGTCAGCCGAGACATCGACCCGAGGAACAGCAACCCCGCGACGGCGAAGGCGGCTGCCATGACGTAGACGAACGACGTCGGTCCGATCGGTTCCGGTAGACGCTCCGCAATGGCCGGAGCCGGATGGGCGGCCGCGATGCCCAGCACGGAGTGGTTCTGCGACGGCGACGCGTCGGCCGTCAGTTCATGGACGACGCCGCGACCGCCGAAGACCGCCAGCACGATCGCCACCGAGGCGAGCGCAGGCGCGAGCCAACGCATCGTTCGGCGACCGGTCATCCGAGCAGGCTACCGGGCACGGTCCGAATGCGGCCGCGGCGCGACGGGTCGAACTGGCGCTCGCCCGCGTCTGACCCTTCTGCAACGATGCATCATGCGCGTTCTCGTGTTGGCGCCCATGCCGCTCGAGCTGGAGGCGATCGTCACCGCATTCGGACTTCGCCGCGCCGCCGACGCTGACGACGCGCTGGTGCGCGGCCGCGTCGGCGACCATGACGTCACCGCGATGCACATCGGCATGGGTCCACCGTCGACACGTGCCGCGCTCACGCGCGTGTTCGACGTGGATCAGCCCGACCGCAGGACGTACGACCATGTGATGATCGCCGGCATCTGCGGAGGGCTCGATCCCGACCTCCCCGTCGGCACCTTGATCAATCCGGAGATGGTGATCGACCACACCAGCGGCGCCACCTATGTGCACCGGCCGCCGGGATCGGAACCGAAGGCCGGGAAGCTCATCACGACCGAGGGCGTCAGTCTCGACGCGAATCAGAGCCTGCGGTTCTTCGACGATGGCTGCATCGGCGTGGACATGGAGACGTCCGCGGTCGCCGAGGTGTGCGAGGCGAACGGATGCCCATGGTCGGTGTATCGCTGCATCAGCGACCGCCACTTCGACGGCTTGCTCGACGAACAAGTGATCAAGCTCGCCAACCCTGATGGCTCGGGCAATCGCGAAGCCTTCGAGCGCCTCCTCGCCGAAGATCCGTCGATCCTCCCGAAGCTCGAGCAACTCGGCCGCGACTCGGCTCTCGGCGCGCGTCTCGCGGCCGAAGCCGCCGTCCGGGGCTGCCTCGCCCTCGGTTCCTGACCACTCGGAAAAGGCGCGGCCCGAAGGGCGACGTGCGGCCACCATTGTCCGATGGGAGGGCAGCGTCGGGTGGTCTGTCGGTGACCATCGAGGTTCGCAGCCTGACGAAGGTGTTCGAGGCGGGGTCGCGCCGCAACCGCCGCCGCATCGAGGCGGTGCACGACATCTCCCTGACGGTCGGTGCCGGTGAGCGGGTCGCGTACATCGGGCCCAACGGGGCCGGGAAGTCGACGTCCATCAAGATGCTGACGGGTGTGCTGCATCCGACATCGGGCACCGCGAACGTCCTCGGCATGGTCCCGTGGCAGCAACGACGCGCCCTGACCCGTCGGATCGGTGCGCTGTTCGGACAGCGATCACAGCTCTGGTTCGAGCTGACGCCGCGTGAGACGTTCCGGATGCTCGGCGCCATCTTCGATCTCGAGCCGGCGGCGGAACGCGAGCGAGTGGGCGTGCTCGGTGAGCTGTTGGACGCCGCCGACCTCTTCGACACGCCCGTGCGGTCGCTGTCCCTCGGTCAACGGATGCGGTGCGAGCTTGCCGCGTGCCTGTTGCACGAGCCGTCGATCTTGTTCCTCGACGAGCCCACGATCGGCCTGGATCTGCTGGCGAAGCAGCGGTTTCGTGAACTGCTCGTGCGGCTCAACGAGGAACGCGGCACCACGGTCTTCCTCACCTCGCACGACGTCGCCGACATCGAGCACGTCGCCCAACGCGCCGTGGTCATCAACCACGGCGTGGTGATCTACGACGCGGAAGTCGCAGCGATGCGCCGCACGTTGCTCGCAACGAAGTCCGTCGAGGTCACGCTCGCCGAGCCCTCTCCGCCGCCGGAGATGGACGGCGTGATCGTCACCGCCAACAAGGACTCCAGCATGTCCCTCGTCGTCGACACCACGCGTTGCTCGATTCGCGACGTCCTCGACCATCTGCTCGGCCGGCTCTCGGTGACGGACATCTCCGTCACCGACCCGCCCCTCGAGCAGGTCATCGCCGAGATCTACACGGTTCCCCGATCATGAACGCACGCTGGCCGTGGGTCTCCGTCAGCTCTGCCGCTCGGCGGGTCGCGCGCGATCGTGGGCAACTGCTGTTCGCGGCGGGCTTCTACGTCGTCGTGGCGTCGGTGCTCGCCGCGCTGTGGCGCGCCGCGACAGAGGTCAACGGCGGCACCGTCGCCGGCTACTCGGGTCTACAGCTGACGTGGTACGTCGTCGCCGCGGAGGCGGTGACGATCGCGCTGAACACACGACTCATCGAGGTGATCGGAGACGACATCGCAAGTGGTGCAGTCGCGGCGGAGCTCCTCCGGCCCGCGCCCGTGCTCGGCGTACGGGTGTGCACGGAGCTCGGACGGTGCCTTCCTCGCCTCGGCGTGTGCGTCGCCATCGGAGCGGTACTTGCGACGACCACCGCGGGCGCGCCACCCGACGCGACCGCGCTCGCGTTGGCGGCACCGGCAGTTGTGCTCGCGGTCTTCTGCAACCTGATCGCGCAGCACGCCTTCGCCGGCATCGCATTCTGGCTGCGTGACGCCCGCTCGATGTGGTTCCTGTACCACAAGCTCGTGTTCGTCCTCGGCGGGATGCTGCTCCCGCTGCAGGTGATGCCGAGTTGGTTGCACACGGTCGCGGCGTGGCTGCCGTTCGCAGCGATGGCCTACGTGCCGGCGCGGCTGGCGTCGGGGCACGTCGAACCACAACTGTTACTCGTGCAGCTCTGGTGGCTCGGGGTCATGTGGTGGGCGGCTCGTGCCGTGTTCAACGCCGGCGAGCGTCGGTTGCAGGTGGTCGGCGGGTGAGGGCGGTCACCGCGACGATGCGCGCCGCGGCCTCCGAGGCGCGCGCGAATCCTGGAGCGTTCTGGTCGCAGCTCGCGGCGATGGCGTTGAACGACATCGTGTGGGTGATCTTCTGGGCCTTGTTCTTCAACCGGGTCGGCACGCTGCGCGGCTGGGACCAGTCCCGAGTCCTGCTGCTCTTCGCTTGTCTCACGACCGCGGGCGGCATCGTCCTCGGGGTGCTGTCGAACGCCCGCCGCGTCGGTGAGCTCGCGATGAACGGTGGCATCGATGCCGCGCTCGCGCTCCCGGTGCCCCCGCTCCCCTACCTGCTCGTGCGTCGGATCGATGCGGTGAACCTCGGCGACCTCGTGTTCGGGTTCGGGCTGTTCGCGCTCTCCGGCTCACCGTCGGTCGAACGCACGCTGATCTACGTATGCGGTTCTCTCGCCGGTGCCGCCGTGCTCGCCGGGTTCCTCATCACGGTCGGCTCGCTCACGTTCTTCCTGCGGCGCAGCGAAGCCGGAGAGCTCGGGTTCCACGCCATCATCCTCTTGGCGTCGTACCCGGTGGACATCTTCGCCGGCGTGACCAAGGTGATGCTCTACACGGCCGTGCCCGCCGCCTTCGTCGCGGCCGTGCCTGCGAACTTGATCGAGGACTTCAACCTCAGAGATGCGCTCGTGCTCGGCGGGGTCGCCGCGGGGTTCGCGGCCATGGCGTGGTCGGTGTTCTCGCTCGGCCTTCGCCGCTACACGTCCACCGCGCTGTGGACGCGCGCCTGACCCCCGCTGCGCCTCACTCCACGCGGGCCTCGTCGGCGCGTTCGATGATCTCCTCGACGGTCTCGTCCGGCCGCTGGTCCGACGAGTCGAGCCACAAGCCGAGCCGCGGCGTCTCGTGCCGCAGCGCGTGATCGAGCGCGTCGACGGTCGGTGCACCGTCGCGATACGCGACCTTGGCGCGACCGGCTTCGCGCGCCTCGACGACGTCCGGACGGGGCGCGAGGACGACGACGAACCGCGGCCGCGATCGGATCGCCGCGACGTACTCGTCGAGCACCTGGCCGACGACAACGTCCTGCACCACGACCGAGAACCCGGCGGCGTGGTACGCGTCCGCAGTTGCCGCGCCGAGGCGGTAGCGCAGACGCAATTGGTCCCAACCGTCCGCAGATGGCGACGCGCTCATCTCGGCACGGCCGCTCACGACCATCCGGCGGAACACGTCACCCTTCACGTGCACTCCACGCTCGAAGCGTTGCGCCAACAGCTCGGCGACTGTCGACTTGCCAGACGCAGAGATCCCGGTGACGAGCACCACAGGCTGCGCGTCGATCACGTCGAGGCGAGCCGACGGAGCTCGGCGATTGCCGCGTCGACGTCAGTGCACACCGACGCGAGGAAGAACTCGACTTGGAGGTTGACCCTTGCCGCGGCATTGTCGCCGCACAGGCGAGTGTCCGTTCGCAGTCCGACGACCGGCGTACCGAGCGCCGCGGCGTAACCGATCTCCGCTGCCGTGCCACTGTCGACATCGATGCCGTCGAGCAGGGCGAGCACCACCGCGGCGCGGCGAATCAGCTCGACGTTGCGGCGCGCCGCCTCTCGGTTGGCGTGTGCGAGCGCAACCATCCGGTCGGGTCCGTCGGCCATCGCCAGCGCGGCGTCGAACAGGTCGGCACCGACCTCCCACGGATCCAGCGCGTCGAAGCCGGCGTTCTCGACAGCCGGTCGCAGCACGTCGGCGTGCCAGCGCCGTCCCGGCTCCGTGAACCCCGACGGCCCCGCGAGGTACACGCCGGGGACAGCCACGCGGTCAGTCAGACCTTCGGCGTGACCGGGCGTGGCCCGGCGGCACTCTCGACGATCTGGGTCGCCACCGGCACCCAATTCTCGAACGTCTCTGCTTGCACGCCGAGGTCGACGAACAGCGCGGCATCATCGCCGACGAGGTTGTGCAGCGGCGTGTTCGGATCGTTGGCGGCGCGCACGATCGCGTCGGCGACGACGGCGGGATCACCGCCGGCGGCCTGACCGCTCTTCAAGTAGAACTCGTCGAGCCACGCATGATCCGCACCGTACGGCCCGGTCGAGTCCACTTGGCCGATGTCACCGTTGTTGAAGATCTCGGTGGTGAAGAAGCCCGGTTCGATGCACGCGACGCGGATGCCGAACGGCGCGACCTCGAACTGCAGGCCTTCGCTGAGCGCACCGAGTCCATGCTTGCTCGCGCTGTAGAACGCTTGGTACGGCGTCCCGCGCACCCGCCCGGCCACGGACGTGACGTTCACGATCACACCAGACCCGCGCTCGCGCATCTTCGGAAGCGCGGCACGGATGACGCGCACGGCGCCCCAGAAGTTGGTGTCGACCACCGAACGCGCCTTGTCGATGTCGATCGTCTCGACGGAACCGCTGAACCCGACTCCGGCATTGTTCACCACGACGTCGATGGCACCATGCGTACGTTCGATCGATGCGACGGCGTCTGCGACCGACTGATCGTCGAGCACGTCCAGCGGCACGACGTCGACCGTGAGCCCCTCCTTCGAGGCCCGTTCGTGCAAGGTGCCCGCCTTGCCAGTGTTCCGCATGGAGGCGTACACCGTGTCGCCCCGGCGAGCGAACGCGAGCGCTGCTTCCAGACCGATCCCGCTGCTGCAGCCCGTGATCAACACGACGGCCATGTCCCGTCCCTCCCGATCGCTCTACGCTGCAGCCTCGCATGATCTCGGTCGATGTGCGCACGCGAACTGCCAACGATGTCCGGTCGGTTCACCCCTCCGCCTTCTTCGGTGGCGAGCTGCCCGATCGCCTGCGGGAACACGCCGCTTTGGCCACCCCGGGCGCGACCGAGCTCGGCCTTCGGCCCTTCGCGTTCGACGTCGACGGGGAGGCGTGGACGATCGCCTTCGACGGCCACGAGTTCACCGTCGTGGACGGCGACGCAACGGCCGCCGCGACCGTGCGCCTCGACCGTGAAGAGCTCGATGACCTCGTCAATGACCTGCGTACGCCGATGGGGTTCTTCACCGGCGGCGACCTCGACATGCCCCGCGGTCGGCTGGAGGACTTCCTCGACTGGTGGGTCGTGTTGCGGTCTGTGCTGGACGGCCGCCCCGTCCACACGTCCGGCGCGATCACCTTCGTCGACCGCGACGGAGATCCGCTCGATCTCACGCGTGCGTTTCGTGTCGACGACGACCTCGACGAGATGGGCTCGTTCCTCGGTGAAGCAGGATTCCTGCATCTCGAGAACGTGTTCAGCGAGGACGAGATGCGAGCGGTGTCGGAGGAGATGGACGCCGCCATGCCGCAGTACGCGCCCGGCGACAACCGGTCCTGGTGGGCGACGACGCAGGACGGCACGCAACGCATCGTGCGCATGCAGTACTTCCACACGGCGTCACCCACGACGAGCGCGTTGTTGGCAGACGATCGCTTGCAGCGCCTCGCCACCATGACCTCGGATGGTCACCGGCTGCGCAAGCCGGGCGGGAACTCGAACATCGTCGAGGCGCTCGTGAAGCCGCTCGGCGTCGTCGAGGGTATCTCCGACGTGCCGTGGCACAAGGACTGCAGTCTCGGCAGCCACTCGTACCGATGCTGCTCGATGACCGTCGGGATCTCCGTCACAGGTGCAGACGCAGAATCGGGACAGCTGCGGGTCGTTGCGGGATCGCACCGCGCCCTCATCCAACCCGCGTTCGTGCGTCGCAACCTCGACCTCCCGCAGGTCGACCTCCCCACCCGCACGGGCGACGTGACGATCCATCTGAGTTGCACGCTGCACATGAGCCAGCCGCCCGTCGCGCGCGAGCGGCGGGTTCTCTACACGGACTTCAGCCTTCCGGAGCAAGCCGGCGGCGATCCCGGCGAGCGCAAGATCAAGCGCATCCGCGAAGGCGCGCCGACGACCGTCTCGCAGCCAGCAGTTCGTCGTTAGAAGCGCTCAAGCGGGCGCGGCCGTGGTGACCGCGTCGCCGACGGCAACGTCACCCGGTGTCACGACACCGGCGTAGGCGCCGACGCAGGCCCACTTCCCCAGACCCGTGATCTCGAGGCGGTTGTGCGTCGACGCCGCACGCAGCACGCCGCGATCCTCGGGCAGCTCGCCCTGCGCGAGCGTCGTCATCACGCACCGCATGGTCGGCATCATGATGTTGACGGTCGCCGCGCCGAGCTCGACGTCGGCACCGACCCAGCCGTTCTCGGGAAAGCCGTCGCCGGCGCCGTCGATCACGAAGTTGGGCCGGAAGCGGGCGATGGCGAACTCGCTCTGCGGCTGCAGCCGGCCGAACTCCGCCAGCGACGCGGTCGTCAGTAGATGGACCGGGGCGAGGTCGAGGAAGGAGCCCGGCGCGGCCATGGCCAGTGACAGATCGCTCACCGACTCGCCCTCGTCGTAACGCGCGCGTGTGCTGTCGATGATGTCCGTCGGGGCGATGCCCTCGACGTCGGGCCAGGTCTCCTCGAAGATGGGCGCCTCGGGCACGCTGCTCGTGAGCCGTACAGGCCTTCCGAGGTACTCCGACAGACGGTCGTCGACGTCCCCGTCCGCGCTCGTGACGGACACGTCATCGGGGAACGTGATCCGCACGTCGGGTGCCGGTGCCGTGTCGGTCGGCTCGTCGAGGAACTCGGCCCGGCACGCGAGCAACGCCCGCCACTTACGCGGGTTCTTCGCGCTCGCCACCTTGCCGTCGCTCGCGTCGACGATGGCCCACGCGCGATCGCCGAGCACGCCGCTCGCTGTGACCCTCGCGCGTTCGAGGTGCTGACCGAGCATCGACTTGACCGGGAAGCGCCACACCTCGCGTATCTCCATGAGCGAAAAATAGTGCCGTCGTGCGGTAGAAGGGATCCAGTGGTCGTCGTCGGGCTCTTCGTCGTGCTGGTCGTGAGCATCGTCGTCGCGTACATGGGACTGAGGTACTCCGATGGCGCGAGGCCAGTGACGCGGGCGCGTCCGGTCACAGTCGACCTGCCGATCGACCTCACCAATGGCCGCGACCGATCGGAACTCTCCCCTGACGACTGGGTGGCGCGCGGGTTCGACCCAGACGCCGCGGCCACATGGCGCCGTCACGGCTTCGATCCCGACCACGCCTTCCTCTTCCGATCGCTCGAGCTCGACGCACCCACCGCAGCCCGGTTGCGCGGCGCCGGTCTCGAGGACTCGGCACTGATCACCCTGGCGGAAGAGGCGCTGTTCTCCGATCACCGCCGCCACGCCCAACTGGTCACGGTGGCGGAACAAGCTCCCCACCTCGCGCCGCAAGCTCTGGACTGGCTTCGTCTCGGCGCATCGACCGACCAAGCACTGGCGTACGCGCGAGAGGGGCTCACGCCCGCGGCATCCGACATGTGGCGCGCCGCGGGCTGGCAGCTCGACGAGGCGTTGCCGTGGTTCACGGCTCGGTTCGAGCCGACGCCGGCATTGGCGTGGCGCGACGAAGGGTTCACGCCCGAGGACGCAGACGCGTGGCGGCGCGAGCACTTCGGCGTGCGCCAGGCGATCGAGTGGCGTCACCTCGGCGCGCACGAGACCCGGCGCTGGCTCCATGCGGGCGTGCGCTCGGCAGCTCGCGCCGAAGCTCTTCGGCTGCGCGGGTACGGGCCGGACGACATGGGTTACGCGGCCCCGCTCACGCGGGACGATCTGCTGTCGGCGGCTGACCTGATCGCGGGTGCCGGCGGGTCGCACGAAGTCACGCGCCGACTGCACCAGGCCGCTTCCAGTGCCGGACGCGGCCGCGACCTCAGGATGGAGCTCATCGAGGACGTCCTCGATGAGTTGCAGCGCATCGGCGACGCGGGTCGCCTCGCTCGCCGGTTCGAACGTGGGCTCTTGGAGGCCGCGCAGACGCCTTCCCACTGATGGACGTCACCGTGGAAGAGTGACGGGATGGGTCCGGCTGATCTCGACTTCGTGAGCGGTGACTTCTGGGGCGGCGATCCTCACGCCGCGCTGACGTGGCTCCGCGAGAACGAGCCCGTCTACTGGAACGCAGCAGGCGACTGCTGGGGCATCACGAAGTACGACGACATCAAGGAGATCTCGAAGCACCCCGCGGTGTGGTCGAGTGCCGGCGGCATTCGCCCCGACAGCGGGCCGACGGGGATGATGATCGAGCAGGACGATCCCGTGCACTGGCAGCGCCGCAAGCTCGTGAACAAGGGTTTCACGCCGCAGAAGGTGCGGGCGCAGGAGTCGAAGGTGCGCAGCGTCGTCGACCGTCTGCTCGACCGCGTGATCGACCAGGGCCACTGCGACTTCGTGACCGATGTCGCCGCGTGGCTGCCGCTGATCATGATCGGGGACGCGCTCGGGTTCGACGAGTCCGACCATCCGACGTTGCTGAAGTGGTCGGACGACTTGATGCGCGGGCTCGGGTCCGAGGATCCCGACAAGATCTCGTCGATGCTGGCGGCGTTCGAGGGTTACTCGACCTACATGGCCGACGTCATCCCCGACCGCCGTGCGAACCCGCGCGACGACCTCACGAGCATCCTCGTGCACGCCGAAGTCGACGGCGACCGCTTCGACGACGCGACGCTCGTGAGTGAGACGCTGTTGATCCTGATCGGCGGTGACGAAACCACACGCCACGTGATGACCGGCGGGCTGTACCAGCTGATGACGCACCGCGACCAGTGGAATGCGCTGTTGAACGACCGCACGCTGCTTCCGTCCGCGGTCGAAGAGATGTTGCGGTGGGTCACACCCATCAAGAACATGGCCCGCACCGCGACACAGGATGTCGAGCTGCGCGGCCAGCAGATCCGCGAAGGGCAGAAGGTGCTCCTGCTGTACCCGTCCGCGAATCGCGACGAGGACCAGTTCCCGGACCCGTTCCGGTTCGACATCACCCGTTCGCCGAACGAGCACGTCGCGTTCGGATTCGGATCGCACTTCTGCTTGGGCAACTCGCTCGCCCGACTGGAGTTGCAGGTGCTGTTCGAGCAGCTGCTCGACCGAGTACCTGACATCCGGCTGGTCGATCCGGACGAGCCGGAGCACCGTCCTGCGAATTTCGTGAGCGGCTACGAGACGATGAAGGTGATGTGGTGAACGACAGCATCCAGGGGCTGGCCGCGCTCGTCACGGGCGGCGGAACCGGCATCGGATTGGCGAGCGCGACTCGACTCGCCGCCGACGGAGCGCACGTGACGATCTGCGGACGCACGGACGAGACGTTGCAGAAGGCGGTCGCCGAGATCACCGCCGCGGGCGTCGGCGACGGAGGTTCGATTCGATCGATCGTGGCCGACGTGACCGACGACGAGCAGATGGCCGCCGCGGTTGCGTTCAGCCGCGAGCCGACCGGCGGGCTCGACATCTTGTTCGCCAACGCGGGAGGGTCGCATCACATCGGCTCGTTCGAAGACGCGGCGATCGACGGCGTGCGGTCGACGATCGACCTCAACCTCGTGGGAACGATCATCACGATCAAGCACGGTGTCGCCGCGATGAAGGCGTCGGGAGGCGGCTCGATCATCGGGATGTCGTCGGGTGCAGGCCACTTCCCGCATCGTTGGCTGTGGGCCTACGGCGCGGCAAAGGCCGGCATCGAAGAGGCGTGCCGGTACGCGGCCGAAGAGTTCGGCGGCGACGGGATCCGCGTGAACGTCGTGCAGCCCGGCATCATCGACGACGACCTCATGGCACCGATCACCGGCGGGGGCAAGCTGCTCGACCACTACATCGAGAACATGCCTCTCGGCCGTGTCGGCACCGTCGACGACGTCGCCTCGCTCGTGCGGTTCCTCGCCGGCCCCGGCTCGTCGTGGATCACCGGCGCGTGCATCCCCATCGACGGCGGGCACCACCTCCGCACCGGCGCCGATTACTCCCTGCTGTTCCGCTGACGATCTACGGCGACGCGAGGTCGACGACGGAGTCGGCGCCGCCGAACTCGTTGTCGAGGTACGAGTCAGCGTTCCAGTCGTTCTCCCACCGCTGGTCACCGAGGTAGTAGCGGAAGCGGTACGCACGTCCCGGTTCGAGGGCGAGCGTGCACTCGAGCACGCCGTCGTCGTTCGGCTTCATGCGGTCGGCGTGCAACGACCAGTCGTTCCAGTCACCCGCCACCCACGCCGTGGTCACCCCCGCCGCCTCGGGCAGCGTGAAGGTCACGTACACGACACCGCTCGCGGGGTCCGGGTGACGCTCGAGCACCATCCGGACCTTATTGCCCCTCGGCGCCGAGACAAACCCGCCCTTCAGGGAATGAGCAGAACCCGGCCGAACGCCTGCCGGCTCTCGAGATACGTGTGGGCGGCCGCAGCGTCGGCCAGCGGAAACGTACGGTCGATGATGACCTTCAGGTCCCCCTTGGCGACATCCGCGATGTGCCGGCCGATCATCTGTTGCACACGATCCGTGATGATCTCGGCACCGAGGAACACACCCGTCAACGACTGGTTGCCGGCGCCGAGCGTGCTGATGTCGAACTTCTCGCCCTGCTCGCGCCCAGCGTTGCCCACGGTGATGCACCGGCCGCGGTACGCGAGTGACTGCAAGCTGCCGGCCAGCACCTGGCCTCCGACGGAATCGACGACGAGATCGACGCCACGCCCGTCCGTGAGCCGGCGCACCTCGTCGACGAAGTTCGTCTGCGTGTAGTTGATCCCGTGGTCCGCGCCGAGCTCCGCGAGCCGGCCGAGCTTGTCCGCGTTGGACGCAGTCGTGAAGACCGTCGCACCGGCGCGCTTGGCGAGCTGAATGGCAGCGAGCCCGACGCCGCTGGCGCCGGCTTGCACGAGCACGGTCTCACCCGATTGCAGACGTCCGAACTCGAAGAGACAGTCGTCGGCCGTTCCGAACGGAATCGGGATGCACGCGGCCTCTTCGATCGGCAAACCATCCGGCACGCGCCAGCACAGCAGCTCCGGCACCGACACGAGCTCCGCGTGCGAGCCGTTCACCATCACGCACACGACTGCATCGCCTTCTGACAAGCCGCTCACGCCCTCACCCACGTCTCGCACGTAGCCGGCGCACTGGTAACCGACGATGTGCGGGTGCGCGAGCAGCTCGCCGCCGGCACGGTTGAGGACGTCGCCGCCCTCGATGCTGACGGCAGCAACTCGTACGACGACGCCACCCGGTTGCAACGGCGGATCGTCCACATCTGCGTATCGCAACACGTCCGGCGGACCGTTCTTGTCGTACACCGCAGCCTTCATCGCATTCCCCTTGTGTTCACTTGGCCTTCCATTCCGGTGGACGCTTCTCTGCGAATGCTCGTCCGCCCTCGCGGGCGTCGTCGGTTGCCGCGGCCACCTTGCGCATCGTCTCACCGAACCGGATCGCTTCGAGCTCCGGGAGGTGACGTGACCGCGTCGCGACCTCCTTGATCGTGCGTTGCGCGAGCGGTGCGCCCGCGAGGAGTCGCTGCGCGAGTGCGTGCGCCTCGGTCATCAAGTCGTCGTGGGGCACGACCCATCCGGCGAGACCGATCTCCTTCGCTCGGGCAGCGTCGATGCGTTCCCCGGTCAACAACAACTCCATCGCATGTTGCCAACCGATCTTCTGAGGCAGACGGATGGCACCGACGATCGTCGGCACGCCGATCAACACCTCGGGATACGAGAACGTCGCCCGATCGCTGGCGATGACGAAATCGCACCACGTCACCAACGTCAACCCGTAGCCGAGACAGTGTCCGTTCACCGCCGCGATCACCGGCTTGAAGATCTCCCAACCGCTCTCGAACGAGTTCTGCGTGGGCTTCTCCCAGAACGTGCCGGGGAAGTCGCCGGCCGAGTTCCCTTCGCCGCGCAAGTCGGCGCCGGCGCAGAACGCACGGCCCGCACCGGTGACGATGGCGATCCATGCGTCCTCTTCGTCACGGAACCGAGCGAACGCCTCGTTCAGGTCTCGACGCATCGCGCCGTTGATCGCGTTCAACGCGTCCGGTCGGTTGTACGTGATCGTTGCCACGTGACCGTCGAGCTCGTACAGCACGTTCTCCATGCGAGCAGTCTCACCCGTCGACACGGACCGTGTCGGAGAATCTCGACGATTCGGACGTAAAGGTTCTGACCGGCTCTGCCGATACCACGCGGGTGAGAACTGTCAATCGGCCGGTCATCCAGCGCGAACCGATCGTACCTTGGGTGGCGGCATCGACGTTGGTGAGCGCGGCCTATGCCGCCGGCGTGATGTTCGGCATGGCCGACAACCAGAACTCGCGAGTCGCCCTCACGATCGCGCTCTGCTCGATCATCACTGCGACCGCGATGGTGATGCACCGCTCGCGTGTGGTCGTCGAGGACGAAGAGCGCTCGCAGCGTGCTCGTCCGGCGTCCGAAGAGCTTGCACACTGGACGTCCGAGCGGACGCTGTTGGCCCCCGATGCCGCCAACTCCGGCGGCAACCTCCCGCCGTACGGCGCCGGGATGCTCGCTTACTCGGGCGTCGTCGTGGAGCTCCTCGAGCACGCAGTCGGTGAAGCGCTCAAGCGCGGCCAGGACACGACCGAGCTCGCGTCCGCCCGGGACGACGCCGCGGCGCTGAACGATCTCCTCAAGACGATGGCGGCGGAGCCCGTGCAGCTGCACAAGGCGGCGAAGGTCCACACGATCTGCTCGCTGTGGGAAGCCAACCAGGATCGCATCGAGAAGACCGCGTCGGATCTCGATCCGGAGTTCCATCGCCGCTGGCGGGCCCGGAACCTCGCCACGCTGCGTCTGCGTCACGGCGTTCGCCCGACGCGCACTGATACGACCCTTCCGTACCAGGAAGTGTCAACCCTCAACTAGTCCAGTCGCGCTACCGGTCTTTGGTTTACAGCAAATCCGCTGGCACTCCGATACCGAAACAGACCAATCGGACTACTCAACCAAGGGATCGGACTTCGTGGGAGCTGTGTTGATGCGATCGGCAGATCATCTGGACACCGGCACCCCGGGGCTCTCCACCGACGAGCGCCGGCAGCTGGCCGAAGGGGTCGCCGCGCTTCGTGAGGCGTACGGTCCTCGCTGGACCCGCGTCCCCCACGGTTTCGGCGATCAAGCACTGCGGGCTCGCAAGGTCCTCACCACCGGTCCGCTCGCGATCCGTCCGGATGCCGCTGACCCGGTGCGCACCATCCAGGAGATGGGTGCGTTCGCCAAGGACACCGCCGAGATGGCGCGACGGCTGCTCGTGCAGGCGTCGTACCTCGGCGAGGTGTTCGGCAATGACATCTCGAGCTTGTCGCTCGCCCGCCTTCGTCGCCTGAGCCGAGCGGTGCTGCGCCTGGCGGAGGCGCCGGTGCCGGAGCCGTCCTGGGCCTACCCGTCGATGGCCCACGCCGCGAGCATGACGTTGTCCGCGCTCGGCGACGACCTGCGCGAGCTCGGCGCGCTGCGACGCGAGATCTACGAAGAGTTCTCCGAGGACGTGTGGACGCTGGCGTGCGCGAAGAACCCGCCGACCGTCGACAGGTGGTGGCAGTCCGGTCGCCGCCGCCGCGTTCGTCGCCAGCTCGCCTCGGTGTCACGCGATGGACGGCCGACGAACGACGTGAAGCACGCGATTGCGGTGCTGCGTCGCACGAACGAGCTCGAAGCCAACATCGACCGTGTCTGGACCGCGGCGAGCAGCCACCTCGGCGAGTACGCCGAGGCGGGCATCCCCGACGTCGACGGCGCCACGGAGGCGTTGGCCGCAATGCACGATCTGCACCTCGCGCTGGGCGACCGCCTCGATCCTGAGAAGCTCCGCGCACTTGTCGCGGCCGACGCGTTCGTGTGCCCCGAGCTCAGCGGACCTGCGACGGAGATCTCGCTGATCATCTCGACGTGGCGTTCGCGCACCAAGCAGCTGAACGTGGTCGACGCGATCAGCTACAGCGCACCGCAACTCCAACGCTGGGCGGTGGATGTCGCCGACAGCCTTCAACTGCTCGCGACACTGCGCGACACGACCGGACCGCTGCGCGCCAGCACGCGCACTGTCGCCGAGATCTTCGACGACGTCATCGCACGCGACAACGTGCACCGCTTGTGCGCCGTCAACGAAATGACTGACCTCAACGAGGGAGAGAAACTGTGAACCGCGTCGGAGTGCTCGTGGTGGCGGCCGTGGTGGCCGTCGGCTCGTGCTTCGGATTGATTCGGTACGCGAGCGGCGCGCAGGACCGCGCCGTGTCGGCGGCCGAGCCCGTGCCCGTGATGATCGCGGCGAAGGCAGTGCCCCAGGGCATGCCGTTCAGCACTGCGTGGAACGAGGGACGGCTCACACTCTCCAACATCCCGAAGACGCTGCGTCCCGCAACGGCCGTCACCGATCCGAACGCGATGGCGGGCCTGTTCGCCACGGCGCCGATCGCACCGGGTCAGTTGGTCGTGCAGGAGTCCTTCGCCAAGGCGGACGCGAGCGCTCGAGTCGGCCCGCCGACGTTCGCGGCGTCGCTGCCGAGCGGCATGGTCGCCGTGTCGTTCAAGGCTTCGGCCGACAAGGCGGTGTCGGACCTCATCACGCCGGGCGACCACGTCAACCTGCTGGTGCAGGTCCCGAATGCATCTGTGCTCGGCCTGCCGGACTCCGGTGGTGCCGCCGTGGTCCACGTGTTCCAGGACCTGAAGATCATCGCCATCGGTGACGTCCCGCAGCCCACCCCAGACGCGACCGTCGCGCCGAAGAACCCCGGTACGGGCACGTACACGGTGGCGATCCCGCCGCAGGATTCGGCCCGCCTGCTCCTGCTCACGCACGAGTACGACGTGTACCTGACCCTCCTCGGTCCGAAGACGGGGGCGCAGGAGCTCCCGCCCATCGCCGACCGCGACTCGCTGCCCGCACCCACCACGACGGTGCCAGGAGCCACGCCGTGACGATGCTGCGCCAACGAATCAAGGACGCGGCCGCCGAGGTCGAGTCCAAGCTTCCGGAGCTCGACCAGGAGACAGCCGAGCCCGACGAAGAGCAGGTTCGCCGCGCGGCGCTCCGACCGTCGGTTGCGCCGCCCCCGCCCGCGCCGCGCGATCGGCTGCCCGGTGAGGTGCACGACAAGGTCCACAAGCACATCGTTCGCGACCTCGGCCCGCTTCTGTACGACGAAGGCGTCGAGCAGGACGTGCTCGAGGAGCGCCTCAACCAGGCGATCACCGAAGCGTTCGCGGAGCACAGCACTCCGCTGGATGGCAATCGCTACGAGCAGTTCAAGCAGGACGTCCGCAACGACGTCATCGGTTACGGCCCGATCCAGGAGTTCCTCGAGGACGACTCCGTCACCGAAATCATGGTCAACGGACCGGACATCGTGTTCGTCGAGCGCGGTGGCAAGGTTGTCGAGGTTCCGTCCGGGTTCGTCGATGCCGCGCATGTCCGGCGAGTGATCGACAAGATCGTGTCGCAGGTCGGGCGCCGCATCGACGAAGCCTCGCCGATGGTGGATGCTCGCCTGCCCGACGGATCCCGCGTCAACGCCATCATCCAGCCGCTCGCGATCGAAGGACCGTTCCTCACGATTCGAAAGTTCGCGACGGATCCGTTCACCGCGGAAGACCTGATGAACTTCGGCACGCTCGACGAGCGCAGCGTTCGCTTCCTGCGAGCCTGCATCGAGGGCCGCCTGAACATCATCGTCTCGGGTGGTACCGGTACCGGTAAGACGACGCTGTTGAACGTGTTGTCGTCGTTCATCCCGAACGACGAGCGTATCGTCACCGTCGAAGACGCGAAGGAGCTCCAACTCCACCAGCGTCACGTGCTCTGCATGGAGACGAGGCCGGCCAACATCGAAGGCGCCGGCGCCATCGCCATCCGCGACCTTGTCAAGAACAGCCTGCGTATGCGGCCCGACCGCATCGTCGTCGGTGAGTGCCGCGGCGGTGAGGCCCTCGACATGTTGCAGGCGATGAACACCGGTCACGACGGATCGATGACCACCGTTCACTCCAACAGCCCCCGTGACGCCCTGGCCCGCATCGAGACGCTGACGCTGATGGCCGGCTTCGACCTTCCCGTGCGCGCCATCCGTGAGCAGGTCGCATCCGCCGTCGACCTGATCGTGCAACTCACCCGCCTTCGCGACGGCAGCCGCCGCGTCACCCACGTCACCGAAGTGGATGGCATGGAAGGCGAGAAGATCACGCTGCAGGACATCTTCCTGTTCGACTTCGCGGCAGGCGTCGACCCGAACACGCACAAGCATCGCGGCCGGCTCGAACCAACCGGCGTGCGTCCGTCGTTCTCCGAGAAGCTCGAGGACACCGGCGTCGAGATGGGCGCCCACATCTTCGAAGCCAACGGTGACCGTTCGCTCAAGGATCGGATGGCGGAGCTCCGGTGATCGTCGGACTCGAAACGTTCGTTCTCGGCTTCACAGCTCTCGCAGCCGCCGGTTTCGGCGTCGTCGCGTACATCATCGTCGGTCTCGCCAACGAGCGCGAGCCCGCCGACGCGACCAGCGGCAAGCCGGCCAAGCGGGCCCGTCGCTTCGATGACGCGTACGAAGGCTCGCCAATGCTTCGTCGCGCCATCGAAGTCACCGCGAACCTGGCGGAGCGTCGCGGTGTGCTCGGCTCTGTCGAGCGTCAGCTCCGTGCCGCCGACATCCCGATGCGTCCCGCCGAGGTCCTGTTCGCGTACGGCGTGCTCGCGATCCTCGTGCCAGCGGTCTGCCTGCTGCTGCTGCGCACTCCGATGCTCTTCATCCTGAGCCTGTTCGTCTTCGTGGTGCTTCCGCCGTTCGCGCTGAAGACGTACGTGAAGATGCGCCGCAAGAAGTTCGTGAAGCAGCTTCCCGACGCGTTGACCACCCTCGCCGGTTCACTGCGAGCCGGCCGCTCGCTCGGACAGGCGCTCGAAGCGTTGGCTCGCGAGATGGAGAAGCCGATGGGCCGAGAGCTCCGCAAGGTCGTCGCCGAGGTCCGCCTCGGCCGTCCGCTCAACGAGGCTCTCGACGACGCGGTCGAACGCGTCGGCAGCCCCGACTTCCGGTGGGCGGTGCTCGCGATCCAGATCCAAGCCGAGGTCGGCGGCAACCTGGCCGAGCTGCTCAACCGCGTGGCGGACACGATG
>DASUCS010000137.1:0-6923 GCA_036275935.1 Acidimicrobiales bacterium | reverse complement strand
GACGGTGATCGCGTCGTCAGTCGAGCGCCGACGTCACCGCGGCTTGACGCGGGACCCGCGGACGGCTTGCCGATGGAGTGCGCGTGCGCGCCGCTCCTCGCCCGCCCAACGCCCGCACGAGTGAGAGGAACACGACGGTCGCCATCACCAGTGCGGTGGACAGGCGGGACACGGGGTTCCGGGCGTCGGTGCCGGCGGTGAGGAGGTGGAACGTCGCGGTCCAGAACAAGACGTAGCTCAACGCGTGGATCGCTCGCCACACGCGTCGCGGCAGTCGACGCATGAGCAGCGACGACACCTCGACCGCGGCGAGCAGGTAGAGGCCGACGACACCGAGCGCGACCGCGCCCGGCTTCCAGTTCGACGCGAACGGCACGAGGAGGTCGGCCACGCCGAAGTGCACGTAGGTGTCAGCGACGAGGCCGATGAGGTGCAACCCGGTGAACACGACCGCCGCGCCCGCGAGGAACCGATGAAGGTCGAGCAACCAGGCCGGCTTCGGCCGTCCGTTCGTGAGTCGGGTACTCAGCAACAGCCCGACGATCACGGACACGGCGACGAGCCCCCACGCGACATATCCAGTGGCTCGCGCTTCGTACCACCACACTTGCGAGCTCATCGCAGTGTCGCTTCCAGGTCGGGAGTCGCGTGCCGCGTCCCGTCGCTGGTGACGATCACGGCGTGCAGGTCCTCGAAGTCGTCCAGCGCGTCGGGTCCGGCGAGGAACAACGCCTTGGTGAGCGCCTCGGCCCACCACGCCTCGCCCGCGACGACGGTGACGGCAACGACGTCGGTGGTCGCCGGCGCGCCGGTGCGCGGATCGATGAGGTGGTGGGCGGGACCGGCCGTCGTGTTCCACCGTCGTTGCAGGCGGGAGCTCGTCGCCACTGCTCCGTCGGGCATCGCGACGCGCAACAATTCCCGATCGGCGTCGAAGGGGTCGGCGACGTTGACGACCCAGCCTTCGGGTGCGGGCGGCTCCCCCTGGACCCGGAGGTCACCACCGATGTTCGCGAGGGCGCCGCGCGCGCCGGCTTCGAGGAGCAACTGGACCGTGAGGTCCGCGGCCAATCCCTTGCCGATGCCGCCGGGGTCGAGGGTCACGCCGACAGGGAGGGTCACGGCATTGACTCGTGGCGCGAAAGACACGCCACCCGGGCCGGGGGGCAGTCCGACGCTCGTGACCGACGCGATCGTGTCGGCGACGCTCGCGAAGTCACGGTCGTACCCGTACGCAGCGAGCGTCGCTCCGACGGTCGGGTCGAATCGTCCTCGCGTCGAGCGCCACGCCGCAACCGCTCTCGTGACGAGATCGAACGTGTCGATCGACACCACGACGGACTGGCCGGCACGACGGTTGAGCGCGTTGATCTCGCTCGTCTCGATGAAACGGCTCCACCGGCATTCGAGTTCGTGGACTCGCGACTCGCCGATGCGCAACAGATGGTCGTCACCACCAACGACGGCGAGATGGACGTCGGTGCCCATCGCCCGGAAGCGGACGTCGCGCAGCTGAGGCGCGGCAGTTGCGAGCACTGTCAGCTTCCTCGACTCGTCGTCATCGGTGGCGAAACGGTTGTCGCGACTCGCGGGGTGACGGCGACCGCCGGTGCGTTCGTGGTCCTCCCACTCGCGCGCGAAGGGCGGGGCGCGACGACGACCGAGGAGCTGCCGGGCGCGGCGGTCGAAGGCGCGGGAGCCGCCGCAGCGGAGTTCGCCGCGTTCGCCATGGTTCCGATCAACCCGAGTGCCGTTGCCGCGCTCAGGCCACCGACCACCACACGAGCGCGCGCGGCGGCGTGCCGGCGACGGGGACGCGGTCGACGCGATGGCTCAGTCGTCATCTTCGGCACCCTCGTAGTGGTCGTCGCCCCCGTGGCCGTTGCTGGCGCGGTACCCACTGGCGACTGAGGTGGTGACGGGCTTGGCGTTCGTGCGCTGAACGGAGGGGGAGGAAGGCCGCGCCGTGCCCGCCGGCGGCGCGTCGGCGTTCACGGAAACGGGCGTGCTCGACGCGGACGCGACGGGGTTCAGGGTTCCGACCTTGTCCTGACCGCTGGCGCCGACGATCCCCGAGTTGAGCGCGATGCCGGCGGCCCCCGCGAAAAGTGTCAACGAGGCCGCCGCTGCCGTTTTGATCGCTTTGCGTCGTTCCATCGCCCGCTCCTTCACGGACGGCGCCCGCTGGCACCGTTCACTGGATGTGGAGCGGACGGTAGAGATCGTGCGGTGAGCGCTCGCTCAGCCCGAGGTGAGCGTCGGGTAAAGGTTCGGTTCCGTCATCGGCGGCGCACCGTCCGTTCCCCGCGGCGGCACGGTCGCCGTCGGCAGCGTGACGACCGCGTCGAGACCGACGCCGTTCGGGCCCGCGTCGAGTCGAGCGTGTCCCTTCGAGTGGCGAGCGAGCTGCTCGACGATGGCCAGCCCGAGCCCGAACCCATCGCCGCTGGTGCCGCCGGCATGCTCGGGTCGCCAGAACCGTTCGAACGCGTGGGCGCGGGCCGTTGCTGCCATCCCCGGTCCTTGGTCGATCACGTGCAGGTCGGTCACGCCCGCTGCGCCGGGCACCACGACAATGGTGACGCTCGTGCCGTCGGGGGCGACATCGAGGGCATTCGAGATCAAGTTGTCGAGGATCTGCTCGATCGCGCCGGGAATGGCTGTGACCCACCGGTCGGAGGGACAGTCGGCGACGAGATTCACAAGCTGGTCGGCGGCGACCGGCGCCCACGCGTCGACGCGATGCCGGACCGCGGTCGACAGGTCGACGGCCTCGCACGCGGCGGACGTGGCATCGCTGCGAGCGAGAACGAGCAGCGAGTGCACGAGACGGGCGAGGCGGTTCGTCTCGGCGATGGCGGCGTCCAGCTTCGGTCGAACGGGCTCTTCGACGAACGGTGCCAGCGTTTCCAGTCGCAGACGCAAGGCGGTGAGAGGGGTGCGGAGCTGGTGCGAGGCATCGGCAACGAAGCGGTGCTGTGACTCGATGAGATCGTTGAGCTGGTCGGCGGTCGTGTTGAACGTGTGCGCGAGGGCGCGCAGCTCGGGAGGGCCGGCGGTCGTGTCCACGCGCACCGCGAGATCGCCTGCCGCCATCGCCCGCGCCGCGTGCTCGAGCCGGCGCACAGGACGGGTGACGCTGCGGGCGAGGAGCATCCCGACGCCGGCGACGATGCCGAGGACGACCGCCGACATCACGCCGAGACGCAACCAGACGCTGCGGATGCGGCTATCGAGGGCTGACGTCGGATACGTGATGCGCACCGCGCCGTGGACCGTGCCACCCGACGCCACCGGGATGGCGACATAGATCAGATCCCTGTCCAACGTCTCGGACGAGCGCGTCCCCGTGCTGCGGTGCCCGTCGAGCGCGTTGGCGATCTCGGGTCGAGTCGAGAAGTCACGAGCTGCACCACCTGGGTCATCGGAATCGGCGACGCTGATGCCTTGGCGGTCGACGACCACGATGCGCCCACCTGATGCCCGGTAGTTGGTGAGCACCGCGTCGATCGCCGGCGGCCGCTGTGCCTCGAGCGTGTCCTCGACCATCGATGCCACGGCCTGTGCGTCCCGCTCGATGTTGAAGGTGAGCTGGTCGCGCTCGTGGTCGGCGAAGATCCAGCCGAGGGGGATGACGACCGCGGCGAGCGTCAGCGCGGTGATCGTCAGGTACGCAAGGAGCAGGCGGCGAGCCATGCGTTCAGCCCGGCGGATCGAATCGGTACCCGACGCCGCGCAACGTCGTGATGACGTCGAGCCCGTCGAGCTTGCGTCGCAGCGACGCGATGTGCACGTCGAGCGTCTTCGTCGGCCCCCACCAGTTCTCGTCCCAGACCTGAGCGATGATGTCCTCGCGCGTCCGCACCGTCCCTGGCAGCTCGGCCAAGAACGCCAGGAGATCGAACTCTCTCGGCGCGAGCTCGATCTCGGTCCCGTCGACGAGCACTCGACGCGCGGCGCGGTCGATCTCCAGCGGGCCGACGCGCTGAACTGCCACGTCATGCGCGGCGGGCCGGCCGAGGCGGCGTTGCACGGCCCGTATGCGGGCGACCAGCTCGCGGAAGCCGAACGGCTTGACGACGTAGTCGTCGGCGCCGGACTCGAGCAGGCGGACGCGATCGAGCTCGTCCTCGCGCGCGGTGACGACGATGATGGGCACATCCGTGCGCGCGCGGATGCGTCGGCACACTTCGCCACCGTCGAGATCGGGAAGCCCGAGATCGAGCAACACGAACTCGGCGGTCTCGGCGGCGGCGAGCGCGTCGCGCCCGGTCCGAACGCGCGTCGGCGCGAACCCTTCGAGCTCGAGGCCCTCGACGAGCGGTACGCCGATCGTGTCGTCGTCCTCGACCACCAGTACGGCGGACGTGTCGGCGCGGTCAGATCTCATGGGCATGCCCACGAGATCACGATGACAGAGCGCCGCAGTGCTTCTGCAGGGCCGAACGTCCTCACTACACGGGTCGAGTGGCGTTACGCGTGATGTCCGCCCCGGAACAGGCAAACGGCACGGAGATGAATCTCCGTGCCGCTGCCTCCGCTCCCACGCGGTCGATGTCACGCCATCGTCAGCGTCTCCACACTCCGCCCGGTGGGCTCGAATCTCGACGCATGAGGGACACGTCGTGGTCGATCACCGGGGGATTGAGGTTGTATGCCACTGGTCCTCGCGCCGTCGCGGGGATCGGGCGGGGTGCTGCACGCTGCGCCAGCATCAGCAACGCCCCCGCCGCGATCAGAGCGAGACCGATCGCCAGCATGGCGTCGATGTCAGCGCCCGTGCGGGGCAACGGCGGTGCCTGAGTGACGACTTCGGCGAGCACCGACGCCGGTGCGGCGCCTCGGACCGTCGATGGATCGGCGGCCGATGCGGTGTTCGACGGATCGCTGGCGTCGTGCACCTTGACCGTGACGGTGTCGACCTTCGCTCCCGCAGCGGCGTCCGGCGCGTAGTTGGTGACGGTGAATTCACACGTCACGCTCGCACCGGGTTGCACGGTCGTGCCGATCAGGGCGGCGCACTCGGCCGTCTCCGCGGAGCCGGGCCAGATGTCGGTGATCGAGTCGATCACGACGGGCACCGGGCTCGTGTTGGTGATGACGGCACGGAAGGTGACGGTCGATCCCGCGTTGGCGGTTTCGTCGTCGGTGAAGACACCGTCGCCGTTGGCGTCATTCGTCTTGGCCACCGTGATCGAGATCACGGGCGGTGCCGGTGACGTCGTGACGGCCGACGTGTCGTCCGCCGTCGCGGAGTTGTCGGGGTGTCCGACCTGCGACACGACCACTGTTGCGGTGTTCACCTTTGCCGCAGCATCCGGAGCACCGGCGTAGCCGGCTTCCGTCCACTCGCACGTCGCCGATGCACCCGGCTGCAACACCGTGCCGATGAGGCTGGCACAGACCGCATCCGCGGACGCGCTGCCGGGGATCAGGTCGGTGAGCTGATCGATGCGGACGGCGACGTTGCTGGTGTTGGTGATGACGGCTCGGAACGGAACGTCGGCGCCTTCGGCCGGTGCGACCTCGGCGTCGTGGTAGTTCCCGTCACGATCCGCGTCGTTCGTCTTCACGATGGTGACGCTGATCTGCGGCACCGCCGTGGTGACGGCGGACGTGTCCTGCGCGTTCGCGGTGTTCGTGGGGTGCCCCACTTGTGACACCTCGACTGCCGCGACGTTCACCTTTGCACTCGTACCGGCAGCACCGGCGTAGCCGGCTTCGGTCCACTCACACGTCACCGTCGCACCCGGCTGGAGCACCGTCCCGATGAGCCCTGCACAGATGTCATCGGTGGTGGTGTGGCCGGGCAGCAGGTCGGTCAGGTGATCGATGCGGACGGCGACGTTGCTGGTGTTGGTGATGACCGCCCGGAACGGGACGTCGGCGCCTTCGGCCGGTGCGACCTCGGCGTCGTGGTAGTTCGCGTCACCATCGGCGTCGTTGGTCTTCACCAGGCCCACGCTGATCTGCGGGACGGTGGTGGTGACCGCCGACGAGTCGTCGGCGCCCGCCGTGTTGGTGAGGTTGCCGACCTGCCCAACCGTGACGCGGGCGACGTTCAACTTGGCGCCGAGGTTCGGTGCCCACGCGTACCCCGACTCGGTCCAGTTGCACGTCACCCGAGCGCCCGGTTGCAGCACCGTCGGTGCCGACACGAGGTTCGCGCAGATCGCGCTCGCGGCATGTGCCGGGAACTCGTCGGTCAACGTCAGCAGCTGCACCGCGACGTTGCTGGTGTTCGTGATCACTGCCCGGAAGGGGACGCCGGCGCCTTCGGCCGGTGCGACTTCGGCGTCGTGGTAGTTGCCGTCACCATCGGCGTCATTGGTCTTCACCAAATCGACGCTGATGCCAGGATTGGGTGACGTCACGGCAGACGTGTCCTGATCCGACGCAGTGTTGGTCGGATCACCGATCTGCGACACGGTCACCGCGGCGATGTTCAGCTTCGCTCCAGCCGTCGGCGCCGGCGCGTAATTCGCCTCCGACCACAAGCAGGTCTGCGAGTCGCCCGGTTGTCCATTGGCTTGGAGCGTCGTGCCGATCAGACCGGCGCAGATCGGATGCAGCGACGGAAGTCCCGCAACTGCATCGGTGAGCGTGTCGATCCGAACCGGAACGGAACTCAGGTTGTGGATGATCGCTTTGAAGGGGACCGTCGCGTTCTGCGCCGGCGCCATCTCGGCGTCGTTGTACTGCCCGTCGCCATTCGCATCGTTGGTCTTCACCAATTCGACGCTGATCACCGGGGGGATGACCGGGTTGACGGTCACCGCGGAGGTGTCGTCGTCGAACGCCGTTTGTGTCGGATCGACGGCACTCACGGCAGCGACGTGCGCCGTGTTGACCTTCGCCGCGGCTCCGGCGGCGGGCGCGTAGCCCGCGACGGTGAAGTCACAGGTGAGCACCGGTGTGCCGGT
>DASUCS010000136.1:0-14440 GCA_036275935.1 Acidimicrobiales bacterium | reverse complement strand
ACGCTGCCCGACGGTCCTCCCGAGTTCACGGCGCGCGCCCGGCGAGCGCTGGAACGAGCGTCGCGGTTCTCGTTGCAACGGCTCGACGATCACGTCGAGGTGGAGCACGTGCTGCTCGGCGTGCTCGACGTCGAAGGCCAGGCGTGTCAGGTCTTGCGCCGTCTTGGGGTCGACGTGCCCGGTCTGCGCCGCATCGTCGACCGCACGGCCCCGGAGGAGCAGGCGGCGGAGGCGCAGCACGCGCCGTCGCGGGCGGTTCGAGCGACGGGCATGTCGCCGCGCTGCCCGTGGTGCGGAGAGGCGCTGGCCGCCGTCCTGAGTCACCGGACGTTGATCGCCGTGGACGAAGCGGCGGTGGAGCGCCTGGTCACCGTGGCGTTCTGCGGGGCCTGCGGCGCCACTCTGGGGGCGAATCCAGACCTCACTTGACCTGACCGAACACGCGTTCGATACTGCCAGGATGCGGAGTGACGGCGCGGTCGCGGCCGAGGCGGTGTCTCGGTTGCAGGAAGTTGCGGCACGCGCCCGGCCCGTCGCCCTCGCCCGGGAGCACGTCCTGCCGGTGCTCGAACCGCTGCACACTCTGCTGCCGGACGGGATCCGGCGGGGGAGCACGGTCGCGGTCGGCGATGCCACCTCGCTCGCGCTCGCACTGATCGCCGGCCCGAGCGGCGCCGGTTCGTGGGCCGCCGCCGTCGGTGTCTCGAACCTCGGCCTCGCGGCCGCCGCGGAGCTCGGTGTGGCGCTCGACCGGTTCGTCGTGGTCGCCGATCCGCCTCGCGATGCGTGGGCGACCGTGGTGGCGACGCTGGTCGACGCGCTCGACGTCGTGCTCGTACGAGCGCGCTACCGGGTCAAGGGCAACGACGCTCGGCGGTTGATCGCCCGGGCGCGCGAGCGCGGGTCGGTGCTCGTCGTGCTCGGCGACGGGTGGCCCGAAGCCCCTGACCTCGCCGTGACGATCACGAGCGCGGAGTGGAACGGCATCGGCGACGGCTACGGACACCTCCAGGCGCGCCGCATCACGGTGGAGACGAGCGGGCGCCGCGGCGCGGCGCGTCCCCGTCGAGCCGAGTTGTGGTTGCCGGCGGCGGGCGGCGGCATCGCGACCGTCGACGAGCTCGCAACGGTCAGGCCGCTGCGCACGGCATGACTGGCATGACGGCATGACCGCCATCCGCACGCTCGTCGTGCGTTGCCCGGACTGGCCCGTGATCGCCGCGGGCGTACCGCTCTGCGAACCGGCGGCGGTGTTCTTCGCCAATCGGGTCGTCGCCAGCTCACCAGCGGCGCGTCTCGAAGGCGTGGCCACCAACATGCGCCGGCGCGAGGCGCAAGGACGCTGTCCCGACCTGATCGTGCTCGAACAGGATCCGGCGCGCGATGCGCGGGAGTTCGAACCGATCGTCGCTGCGCTCGACGAGCTCACCCCGCGCATCGAGGTGAACGAAGCCGGTCGCTGCGCGTTCCCGACGCACGGTCCGGCGCGGTACTTCGGAGGTGACGACGCGCTCGCGCAACGAGCCCTCGCGCTCGTGCGGGCGGCGTTGGACGGCCGAGGTGTGGCTCACGTCGGCATTGCCGATGGTCCGTTCGCCGCGTCATTGGCTGCGGCGGACGCGACAACGGTCGTCCCGCGCGGGATGAGTCCGACGTTCCTCGCGCCGTGGCCGCTGTCCTCCCTCGATCGGCCCGAGCTCGTCGACGTGTTGCAGCGACTCGGTTTGCGCACGCTCGGTGACCTCGCGGCGTTGCCGGCGCAGGACGTGCTCGCCCGCTTCGGCAACGACGGCGCCCTCGCGCATCGCCTGGCATCGGGGTTCGAGGAACGGCCACCGGCGACGCGTCCTGCGGCGCCCGAGCTCGCGGTGCAGGCAGTGCTCGACGAACCCGCAGAGCGCGTCGACACCGCCGCCTTCATCGGCCGGTCGTTGGCCGACGAGCTGCACGCCACGTTGTCGGCGCGCGGCCACGTGTGCACGCGACTGTTGATCGAGGCGGAGACCGAACACGGCGAACGCCTCGAACGGTTGTGGCGCCTCGATCACTTCAGCGCGGGGATCGTCGCGGATCGCGTGCGGTGGCAACTCGACGGCTGGCTCAACGGGACGGCCGCCCACCGGCCGACCGCAGGCATCACACGGATCCGTCTCGTGCCGGACGAACTGGCCACGGCCGCGGGCCGCCAGCTCGGGTTCTGGGGTGGTGGCGGTGGTGCGGACGAGCGCGTCATCCGCGCGCTCGCTCGGGTCGAGGGGCTCCTCGGTCCCGACGCGGTGCAGGTCCCGGAGTGGTGCGGTGGTCGCGGCCCTGGGGAGCAGGTGCGGCTCGTGCCCGCAGGCGTCGTCGACCTCACCAACGACCGCCCGTCGTCGCGCCCCGAGTGGCGTTCGGAACCATGGCCCGGTTCGTTGCCCGCCCCCTCGCCGGCCACCGTGGCGGCGTACGACGTCGCCGCCGAGGTGCTCGACGCGTCAGGGGCGCCCGTGCGAGTGACGGGCCGGGGTGACGCCTCGGGTGCGCCGGCGTGGCTGAAGATCGGCGACCGACCGGCGCGCCGGGTCGTGGCGTGGTCGGGTCCGTGGCCCGTCGACGAACGTTGGTGGGACGCGGCGGGCCATCACCGGCTGGCACGCTTCCAAGTCGTCACCGAAGACGGCGTCGCTCGCCTCGTCGTCCTCGAACGCGGCCGCTGGAAGCTCGCCGCGATCTACGACTGACGTACTGTCGACCCGTGAAGTTCGGGATCTTCTACGAGCACCAACTGCCGAGGCCGTGGACGGAGGAGTCGGAGTTCGAGCTCCTCCAGAACAGCCTCGACCAGATCGAGATCGCCGACCGGCTCGGCTACGACTACGCGTGGGAGGTCGAGCACCACTTCCTCGAGGAGTACTCGCACAGCTCCGCGCCCGAGGTGTTCCTCGGCGCCGCGAGTCAACGCACGTCGAACATCAGGCTCGGCCACGGCATCGTGCAGCTCACGACCAACCATCCGGCGCGCGTCGCGGAACGCATCTCGACGCTCGATCTCCTCTCCAAGGGACGCGTCGAGTTCGGTATGGGGGAGTCGGCGACGACAACCGAGCTGCATCCGTTCGACGTCCGCTTCCGCGACAAGCGGCAGGTGTGGGAAGACATGGTGCGCGCCACGCTGCCGATGTTCTGGAACGACGCGTGGGAGTACCACGGTGAGATCATCGACTTCCCGCTGCGCAACGTGATCCCCAAGCCGCGCCAGAAGCCGCACCCGCCGTTGTGGGTCGCGTGCTCGCAGATGGAGACGATCCGCATGGCGGGCATGCGGGGGATGGGCGCCCTCGGCTTCCAGTTCATCTCTGCGGAAGCCGCGCACGCGTGGGTGCACGCCTACTACAACGCCTACACGAAGAGGCTCGACAAGCTCTGCGACTACCAGACCAACCCGAACATCGCGGTCGTCTCACCGTTCATGTGCGCGCCGACGGACGAGGAAGCCCGCGCCAAAGCCGAAGGCTCGTCGTTCTTCCAGTTCGCGCTCGGCTACTACGCGACGCACGCGCCCGGCGTTCCGGGCGAGATCAAGCTCTGGGAGGAGTACCTCGACTTCCGGGAGACGCCGGCCGGTGTGAAGCAACGCGTCGGTGGGCTCATCGGCTCGCCCGACACGATCCGCGAGCGGCTGCACAAGTTCGAGGAGTCCAACGTCGACCAGGTGATCCTGCTCAACCAGGCCGGCAAGAACACGCACGAGGACATCTGCTCGTCGCTCGAGCTGTTCGCGAAAGAGGTCATGGACGAGTTCCACGACCGCGAGCCGCAACACCAGGAATGGAAGCAGGGTGTCCTCGCGGGCGAGATCGAGCTCGAGGAGCTCGACACCGAGCCGTACGCCGTCCTCCGACGCGGCCCCCGCACCGACTGACCGGCGCTGCGGGCAGAAACGGTCAGCGCTTCGGCGGCATCACGACGAGCAAGGCGTACTGGTAGATCTCCCGGTAGCCCATGCGCTCGTAGACCTTGTAACCGAACGGTGAGGCCTCCAACGACGCGACCGACGCACCAGCATCGAAGCCGGAGCGCGTCGCCAACCGGGTCACCGCGTCACCGAGTCCGTGACGCCGCGCTTCCTTGTCGGCGGCGACGAACGAGATGTACGTCCCCGGTCCGTCGGTCACCGCGAGCGCACCCGCCACGATGCGGCCGTCGATCCTCGCCACCGCCAGCGAGACCCGCTCGTCGTCGATGAACGAGGGCCGGTCGAGCGACGCCTGCGTCTGATCGGCCGGGAAGTTGAGATCCGCGAACGCGTGGCCCGCGACGACGGCGTAGTCGTGGAGGTCGCGGTGGTCCCGTGTGAGCGTCACGTCGAGTCCCGATCCGACCGTGGCGAGCGCCGGCGGCTCCGTGCACACCATCTGCGGTGGCCGGAACAGCTCGACTACGCCCTTGCCGGTCAGCTCCGTGTCGACCTCGGGTCGGGAGTAGACGACGAACGCGTCCGGGTCGACGGCGAAGAACTCGCGTGCCGCGGCGATCGACTCGCGCCGCGTCGGCCCGATGGGAACCGCGGTACGAAACCCGGGGTACGGGAACGCGATCGACGACAGCAGCAGACCCTCCGTCTCGGCCATGCGCGCGCCGTTGTGCTGGCCGTAGACCCGGCCCCACAGCGCGAGGTTGTCGTGCGCGACGTCCCGCAGGTTCACGCGGGAACGGGCACTCGATCCAGGGCGCGACCCATGAGGTCTTCGAAGTTGGTCCGGTAGAACTTCTCGCGGACATCGTCCGACGCGTCACCCAACGACGTCTCGAAGCGCTCGACCGGCTTGCGTCCGCCCTCGACGTGCGGGAAGTCCGACGAGAACAGGGACACGTCGTCGCCGGCCTGCTCGATGATCCAACCGACGTCCTCGGTCGGGTACGGCGTCGCCCGAACCTGACGGTGCACGTAGTCGCTCGGACGCATCGACAGGTTCTGCAGGCGCTCCTCGTGGCGCTCGAACGCGTCGAACGCGGACTCCATCTGGCGCATCCACGACGGGAGCCACACCGCGCCCTGCTCGATCACGCCCCACTTGAGGTCGGGGAAGCGCTCGAGCACGCCGTCGAAGATCAGCGTCGCCAACGTCTGCATCGGCGGGTGGGGGATGCCCATGTAGTCGACCGACCGGAAGTTCTCCTCGCCGCCGTGGAAGTCGGGCGGGATCGGCAAGCCGTTCTGGAAGTACGCGGCGTCGAGCAGGTCGCCGGTGCCGCCGACGTGGAACACGATCGGCACGCCGGCCTCTTGCGCCTTCGCCCACACCGGGTCGAGCGAGACATGGCTCGGCGAATGATCCTTCGGGCAGCCGCTCGCCACGAGCAGTGCGCACGCGCCGTTGCTCATCGCGAGCGCTTCGTCCGTGATCGCGGCAGCCTCGTCGAAGTCGACGAGCGGCACGTACAGCGTCGGAATCAAGCGGTCGTCGACGTCGCAGAACTCCTGCATCCCGCGGTTGTGCGCTCGGGCAACGGCGCACGCGAGTGCGGTGTCCTTGCCGTGCTCCCAGTTGCGCAGCCGCCGGTTGTGGAACGTGTTGAACACGAGCTGGCTGGCGACGCCGATGAGGTCGAGCGCCCGCCCGCGATCTTCGGGGATGAACGATCCGGTCGCGGCGAAGTTCTTGCGGAGCATGATCTCCTCCGCTTCCTTCGCTCGGTACTCGTCGGACGCGTGCTTGCGAGCGAGCTTCTCGAACGCCGCGTCCAGGTCGCGCAGCTGCTCCTCCGGATCGCCGGTCTGCCGGAGCTCGTTGCCCCCGCTCAGCTGCAAGGGCTCGATGCGATCGCGGAAGGCCGGATCCGCGTGGTCGCGCAACCAGTTGGGTGTTTCCATGATGTGCGCGTCGGCGTCGTGCACGACCCGTCCCTCGATGTACGGCATGCGCGTCAGCGTAGGAGTCGGACCGGAAGCCCTTCCAGACCACGCAGGACGAGGGAGTCGCGGTACGTCGGCGGATCGTCGTCGCTCCAGGCGGGCTCGATCGAGCGATACCGCTCCACCAGCGAGTTGAAGACGATGTGACCCTCCGCCCTGGCCAGTGCCGCGCCGAGGCAGAAGTGGATGCCGGCCGAGAAGCTGAGCGCTGACGGACCGGGCCGGCCGACATCGAAACGATCCGGATCGTCGTACACGCGCGGGTCACGGTTCGCCGCACCAAGCACGGTGATGATCTCCGTTCCGATCTCGAGTGGCTCGCCGTCGAGCTCGACTCCAGCCTCCAACACGCGCCGGCCGGTGAGCTGCACGGGGCTGTCGTAGCGAAGGATCTCTTCGACGGCGCCCTTGAGCAGGCTGCGGTCGGCACGAACGCGTTGCAGTTGGTCCGGATGCAGCAGGAAAGCGCGCAGCCCGTTGCCGATGAGGTTCGTCGTGGTCTCGTAGCCGGCGACGAACAGGAGGATCACCGTTGCGATCAACTCGTCCTCGCTGAGCTTGTCGCCCTCTTCTTCGGCATGGATCAGTTCGGTGAACATGTCGTCACCGGGATCGGCGCGCTTCTGCGCGGCGAGCGACCGGAAGTAGTCGCCGATCACGATGGACGCGTCGTAGATCTCGCTGAAGTCCTGGAGGTTGGGCTGGAACGTCGCCAGTGAGCGAATGACGACCTTGATGTGGGGCAGCAGCGTGGCGTGGTCGGCCTGCGGCACGCCGAGCATCTCACCGATGACGGTGATGGGGAGCTTCAACGCGATCGCGGGCATGACGTCGACCTCGCCCTCCAGCGACTCGAGCAGGTCATCGGCGATCCGTTGGATCTGTGGCTCGAGCGCTTTCACGGTCTTGGGTGTGAAGGCCTTGGCGACCAGCGCGCGCAACCGGGTGTGGTCGGGCGGGTCCATCCCCAGCATCGACTCGTTCAACGCGTTGCGGGCCGGGAAGCGCTCGTCGAACTCCTCGTCCGTGAGACCGAAGATCGACGCGTCGATGGTGTTCTCGCCGCGACCCAGACGGTTGTCTCGCAACATCGCCTGACAGTCCTCGTACCGACTCGCGATGCCGACACCGAATGCACTGTGGTGCAGTGCCGTCGTCTCGCGAACGGTGGCATAGCCGGGGTACGGATCAGCCTTCCCCTCGGGCGTCAGGAAGATCGACGCGAGGACGGCGTCGAGGTCCGCAGGGGTGGCCACCGTGTCGGTCATGCGGCAAGGATCCTCCGACTTGACCGATTCGTCGATACCTGCGGGCGGTATTTTCGGTCACAGTAAGGTTCGATCGTGGTCGGAGCGACGGTCATCGACGATCGTCCCGCGGCCGAGACCCCTCGCTCCGCGCCCTCCGAATCGCACGGGCTCGCGTACCACCCGGCGCTGGATGGGTTGCGGGCGATCGCTGTACTCGCCGTCATCGTGTACCACGACAACTACTCGTGGCTGCCCGGTGGGTTCCTCGGCGTGGACGTCTTCTTCGTCCTGTCGGGGTTCCTGATCACGACGCTGCTGGTGCTGGAGTACCGGCGACGCTCGACGATCCACCTCGGCGGGTTCTGGTCGCGTCGGGCGCGGCGGCTGCTTCCGGCACTGCTGCTGGTGCTGTGCTTCGTCGCCGCCTACACGCGGCTGATCGAGCCCTGGGAACGGACGGCGATCCGCAACGACGGGTGGGCGAGCCTCTTCTACGTCGCCAACTGGCGGTTCATCTTCGACGGGCAGAGCTACTTCCAGTTGTTCTCCGCCGCGTCGCCATTGCGGCACATGTGGTCGCTCGCGATCGAGGAGCAGTACTACCTCGTCTGGCCACTGGTCGTGTTCCTGTGTCTTCGAGCGCGACGCGGATCGCTCCGCCTGCTCGCCGCGGTGGCCGGCGCCGGTGCTGCGTTGTCCGTCTTCGCCATGCACTGGCGGTTCACGCCCGCCAACCCCAACGACGCCTACTACGCCACCGATGCCCGGGCGCACTCGTTGTTGATCGGCGCGCTGTTGGCGATGTTGTTCGTGTCGTGGCGCCCGACGGCGCGCGCCGCGCGGGCCATCGTCCCCGCGTCGATCGTGGCGATCGTCGGCGTCTTCGCCGCGTTCCACGTCGTCACCGGCTCGACGAGCGCGTACTACGGCCTCGGCTCGCTGGTGTTCGCGCTGTTGACCGCCGTGGTGATCGCCGGCGCGATGCAGCCCGGCATGCTCGCGTCCGCTCTGTCTGTCGGCCCGCTCGTGTGGATCGGGCGCATCTCGTACGGCCTGTACCTGTGGCACTGGCCGATCACGGTCTGGCTGGTGCCGTCGCGCGTCTCGCTGGACGGAAACGGATTGAACGCGCTGCGACTCGCCGCGACGTTCGCCGCCGCCACGCTGTCGTTCTACTTGGTGGAGCAGCCGATCCGCCGACGCGGCTTCCGTCCGGCAGTGGCCGTTCTGGTGTTCGCGCCCATCGCCGCCATCGCGGCCGCCGTGCTGTGGGTCTCAGCCGCCGGCGCGAGACCCGCTCCCAGCTACCTCGTGGGCACCGCGCCGACGGCCGCCCAGACAGCGGCCGCGACGTCGGCCGGTGCACCACAGTTCCCGTGGGCGCTCGGCGATCCGTTGATCTGCGGCGAACCGCGGCCGGAGGAGACCGACGAGGCGACGCGCGCCGCGGCCGCGCAGCCCGCGCTCCAACTTCCCGGAGCATCCGGTCAGCGGGTGCTGCTTCTCGGCGACTCGACGGCATGCAGCCTGTGGCCGGGGCTTCATGCAGTCGGCGACGTCGAGCACGTCACCACCGATCAAGGATCGGTCTTCGGCTGTGGCATCGCCGTCGAGGAGTTCACGTCGACGCGCAACGAGCCGGTCACGCCGAACACCCAGCGCTGCAAACCGTTCCTGGACTGGGCCATCCCGACGTCGCTGTCCCGAGTGCAACCGACTGCGGTCGTCTGGATGAGCACGTGGGAGAAGGAGGACATCGTCGACAGCGGTCGCACGATCGTGGCCGACACGCCCGAGTGGCGGACCGCGATGAACGCGCGCATCGACGCCCGCGTGCAGCAGCTCACTGCGGGCGGCGCCCGAGTGTTCATGGTGACCGAAGCCGCCCCGGCACCGAATCCCGCGCAGGGGACCGAGACGTTCGATCGCTCGGCGGATGACGCCAGCTACGCGCGCCTCAACGACTTGTTGCGAGCGTTCGCGACGCAGCATCCCGACGAGGTCACGCTCGTCGACCTCGCGGCCCGTGTGTGTCCGAACGGACCGACATGTCCTGAGGACGTCGAAGGGCTGCACGCGCGGCCCGATGGCCGCCATTTCACGCCCACCGCCGCGGTGTGGGCGGCGAGGTACGTCTTCACGCAGATGTTCGGCTCGACGCGTTGAGGCGGGGCTGGAAGGCGGTTGCGTTCATCCCTGCCGCCATGATCGCGATTGCAGGATGGTCCCACCGGTGGATGAACGAGGACGCGTACATCAACCTGCGCGTCGTCGACCAGATCTTCGCCGGCCACGGACCGGTGTTCAACGCGGGCGAACGCATCGAGGTGGCGACGAGCCCGTTGTGGCTCGGCGTTCTCGTCGTCGGCCGTTTCCTGTTCGGGCTGTTCGTGCGCGACGAGTGGATCGCGGTCGTGGCCAGCCTCTGCGCCGCGGTCGGCGCGTTCGTCGTCGCCGGCATCGCCGCGTTGCGCGTGCATCGTGACGACGACGGTGTCGTGCTACCCGTAGGGCTGCTGCTCGTCGCGTCGATCACCGCGGTCTGGGACTTCTCCACCTCTGGCCTCGAGATGGGTCTCGTCTGGCTGTGGCTCGCGACGTCGTGGTTGGTGCTCGTCACCGTTGCTCGCGCCGAGGAATTCACTGGACGTCGGCGCACCGCAGGCGCGGTGGTGCTCGGTCTTGCGCCCCTCATCCGACCCGAGCTCGGTCTGATGATGATCTGCTTCGTCGTCGCGTGGTTCGTGCTCGTGCGCCCGCACCGCGTTCGGCGCGACCTGCTGGCGATGTTCGCGCTGCCGGTCGCGTACCAGGTCTTTCGCATGGGCTTCTACGCCAGCCTCGTCCCGAACACCGCGCTCGCGAAGGATGCAGGCGGGTTCCACACCGCACAGGGATGGAACTACGCGTACGACCTCATCGACAGCTACAAGCTCTGGCTGTCCGCCGCCATCGTCGTTGCCGCGCTTGTCGTGCGTCGGATCGGTCGCCACGACCGTGCGCTCGCGGTGGCCACCGCCGCGATGCTCGCCGCTGGTCTGCTCGACGCGCTGTACATCGTGGCGGTGGGCGGCGACTACATGCACGGACGCCTCCTGCTCCCCGCGGTGTTCGCGTTGGGACTACCGGCATCGATCTGCGTGCAGCCCCGGCGCGTCGCCGCGCTTGTCGTCGCCGTGGGCGCCAGCGCGTGGGCGTTGGTGACCGTGATCGCGTTCCGGCCCCCTCCGGTAGCTGATGTGTTCGGTGTGTCACCGGTGGCCGACTGGAGGGCGGTGTCGGGTGCGAAGGTCGTGCTCGACGACGGCGCGCTCGGTCTGAACGGCCACGAAGCCGCTGCGGCCTATGCGCACGGTGTGCGCGGCTACTTCGGCATCGTGGCGAAGGAGCCCGTCGCCGCCGCGGACCCGAATGCGTTCGTGCTCACGCTCGGGTCGATCGGCGTCCCGGCGTACGACGCGGGCCGCAAGGTGTGGGTGATCGACATCGGTGGGCTCGCCGAACCGCTCGCGGCCCGCACGGACCCGGTGCCCGGCCGGCCGGCGGGGCATCGCAAGCAGGTCGACTACGCCTGGTACGACGCCCGCTTCGCCGCTCCCACGCCCAATGACAGCGCCGAGGTGCTCGCGGCGCGGCGGGCGTTGCAGTGCGGCGATCTGCACGAACTGCTGTCCGCCGTCGACGGCGACCTCACACCTGCCCGCTTCCTCTCCAACATCTGGGACAGCTTCTCGCTCACCCGCCTGCACGTTCCGGCGAGTCCGGTGGAAGGTGAACGGCAGTTCTGTGGGTAATCCCTCTGGGTGCCGTTGCGCACTGCCATCAAGATCCTCGTTGTCGCGGCCACCGTCCTCCTCGCGCTCGACCTGATGCCGAGCGGCACTCGCGCGGAGTCGGTCGGCGCCACGACGCCGCAGGGCCGGCGGGCATTCGTCACGAGCGTCATCACACCAGTGGGCCAGGACCGGTTCTCGGTCGTGCCGATCGGCGCCAGCGCGGCGACCATCACCGCGCCGATGACGAACGTCGACAGCAACCTGCGCGAGGTGCTCTGGGACGAGACTTCACCCGACGTCGTCGACGGTGGCGCGTGCGCCACCTGGCAGTCCGCATCCACTCCGCTGTTGCAGCAGGGGATCGCCCTGCGGGCGTCGTCGAGTCCCCGAGGAACGCGAGCGATCCTCGTGACGAAGAACGTGTTCCTCGGTGCGCCGTGGGTGTTCAACATCAACGTGTGGGACACGGGCACGACCGGGCTCTCGGTGCTGGAGAACGTCGATCTGCATCAGGTCTTCAAACCGGTCGCAGACATGACCCCGTTGCCGTGGCGCATGTGCGCGCGTGTCCGGGGCGACACGGTCGAATTCAAGGTCTGGCCTGTCGACCGGCCCGAACCGATGTGGGGTGATCCGCAGTTCGGCGGCTCCGGCCAGTTGCCACCCGGCTGGCTCGTGCCCGGAAAATCAGGTTGGTACATCGGCCACCTGCCGGCCGGCGCGTTCGCCACGTATCGCGACATGGCGACGTTCCTTCTCTAACGGCGGCGACACGCTCCGGGCGGATCGTCGTACCGGGGATCGCGACGCCACGTGCCGCTGTCCCATCCGACGGAGTCGAGCCCGAGGTGCGCGAGCACGGCGTGTGCGACCGCGGCGGCGCCGTCGGGACACAGATGCCATCCGTCGGGTTTGCGCAGCAGCCGGCCGTCCAGCGTGCGTGGTGACGTGCCGTCCGGCGCGGTCAACGCAGGGCCGATGTCGAGGTACTCGACAACACCGGGATAGCGCGACGGCAACGATGCGTAGAGGCGATCCTGCAGGCGTGGCTTCGCGTGCGCATCCGGTTCAGGATCGTCGCTCGGCATCATCGACAGCCACAACACGTGTCCGCCGTGCTTGGTCAACGTCCGCACCGTCTCGTCGATCTCGTCGAGGTACGCGTCCCAGCCATGCCACGCGATGAACGCGTCGTCCCACGTGCCGATGCTGACCACGAAGTAGTCCGCGTGCCACCACTCGGCGGCGTCGTACCAGAGGTGCCGAATGCCGGCGGGCGTGGTGAGGCCCTCGCCGGGGAACGCCGCGGAGCTCACGGTGACTCCCGCTGCCGCGAAACCCTGTTCGAACGCGGGATACATGTCCCACGTCCCGGAGTCGCCGATGACCATCACGTGGGAGGGATGGATCGGCGGCGAGGGAACGGCGGGCGTCGTCGAAGTGACCGGGACGCTGGGTTCCGTCGCCACGATGGGCGTGGCTGTGGCGACATGCGGGCTCGAGTTCGTGCCGACACGGAGGCCGATGACCGCGACGACGAGTGCCGCAACCAACCCCACGAGGTAGCCCACCTTCGGCCCGCGCCGGTGGGAGTCCTGCCCGCCCACGGCGACATTGTGGACCAGTTCCGCGGTCGACGTCAGAGATGCGCGTAGTACCACGAGGCCATGGCCACGGCCGTGACGATGAGTGCCACCGACGGGACGCACGAGGCGCGCCGGTTCGCAGCCGTGCCCACGAGCGCAGCAACAGCCGCAACCCCGGGGAGCAGGAGTCTGCTCATCACACCGACCTCGAGTCCTTCGGCGAACGCGACGACGCTGACGCCGATGCCCGCGAGCACGATCACGGCGACCATCGCGCTCGCGAGTCGGCCAGCGCACCACGCGCCGATCGCGGCGAGGGGGAGCGCGAGTCCGGTGGTCGTGAGCGTCCACGCATTCGCACCGTTGCGTTGGCTCTCCATCAACAGCGTCGTGCCGAGCACCGATGGCCGTGCCGACCGGGTCAACAACGTCCACGGGGGCGGACGGAAGTGCGCGTACTCGATGAACGCGCGACTGCCCTCGAAGACGCCGTAGTGCGTCCACGTGATCGCGGCCCACACGACGACGGCGGCAACGGGTGGTGTGAGCGCGAGCACGGCCGGCCACAATTTCCGCCCGGCGATCGCGGCAAAGAGCACCACGGGGATCGCGACGAGCCCGCTCGCCTTCGTCAGGCAGGCGGCGGCAGCGACGACGCCCGTGAGCAGCCCGAGCTTCGTGGTTCCGATGCGTACCCACGCCAGTGCGGCGGCCACGGTCGCGAGGACGGCGGCTGCGACCGCGACGTCGTTGCTCGCTCGACCGCCGGCTTGGGCCAGCGAGGGGAGGAGCGCGACGAACACGCCGCCCGTCGCGACCATCCACGACGGGTGTTCAGGCGCGCCGATCGCCTCCCAGGCGACGAGCACCACGAGCGCCGCGACCGCACCGGCGAACAGCACCGACAGCGCCCGCAACCACCACAGCGCCCGGCCTGCGTCGTGCCCCGCAGGGAGGATCGCGATGACGCCGAGGGCGTAGTACAGCGGTGGTTGGTACGCCTCGTACGAGCGACCCTCGAGCCCGAGCTCGTCCACGCGTGTCGAGCGCGGCCCTGGAAGTCCGAACGTCGCCCACCGATGCGTGGCGACGGCGTCGTCGATGATGCCCTGGTGGATGTCGTCGCTGATCTCCGGGAGGCGGCGATCACGCAGCGACAGCGTGTAGTCGACGTGCTGCTCCTCGTCGAAGAGATGCCAGGGTGGCGTCGTCCACGCGTACAGGGAGGCGTGGGCGATGGCGAGCGTCGCCGCGAGCAGGCAGAGACCGACGACTCGAATTCGGGGCGCGCGAAGCACAGCCGTCCGCCAACCGCTCGAGAACGTGACTCGTCAGCAGGGATGCACAGGGCCGGCGTCGTCGGGAACCGACGCGGGCGGCGCGGACGGTGGTGGTGAGTTGGAGGGGGCGGCACCGAAGCTCTGTAGGACCGCGGGCGCGCCGGCGCTCAGACGCAACACGGTCCCACTTCCGTCCGGCGCCGCCATCTCCTCGACCGGAAGTGTCACCGCCGAGGTGCCGGCCGATCCGGCACCGACGAGGGCGCGGCCCAGTCGCATCAGCCTGGCCAGGCTGAGACTGCTGTCGAGCACGGCGTGATCGGCCAGCACACTCGTGTAGTGGTCGATCGTGAGGAGGTCCGTGCCCGAGTCAGCAAGTGTCGCAACGGCGATCTTCATGACCGCCTGATCGAGCTCGATGCGACCCAGGTCGCCCTCGGGTGCGCCGATCGTCCGTGACCGAACGAGGGCCAACGTCGTCGCACCGTCGAGCGTGGTGCACGGTGTGGGCTCGAGATCGATACCGGTCGCGTCGTCCTGCAGCGGCCGATCGACGCCGATGTGCAGCCCGCCGGCTTCGTCGACCAGCGCGGCGAATCCGGCGAAGTCGAGACCGACGTAGTGGTCGATGGGGATGTCGAGCAATCCCGTG
>DASUCS010000135.1:0-4224 GCA_036275935.1 Acidimicrobiales bacterium | reverse complement strand
GCCGCGCCAGTCGCCGCGGACGAGCTCCGTCAGCTCGCTCGCGTCGGTCGCGAGCTCCTCCGCGAGCACGAGCACCGCCTGCTCGACGTCGGGGAAGTACTGGTAGAAGGTCGCGGGCGACGTGCCCGCTTCGCGGGCGATGTCGATGACCTTGAGGTCTCGGTAGCCCGTCGACCGCAGCATCTCCGCCGTGTGATCGAGCAGACGCTGCCGCGTCGCTCGTCCGCGACGGCCGGGGACGCGCCCGTCGGCGGCGCGGGGGTCGGCGTCGTCAGCCGACTCGACGGGGCGAAGGTTTCGAGATCTGACGGAGTGTCAGCTTAGGAAGTCGCGGTGCGCGTCAGTTCGCAGCGGTCGAGGAGCTGCTCGACGACGCGCTGCTGGCCGACGACGAGCTGCTGCTCGGTGCCGTCGAACCCGACGAGGCCGACGACCCGGATGCACCGGCCGCCGACGAAGCGCTGGTCTCGGACGAGCCGTTGGCGGTCGGCAGAGCAGCCGGGCTCACCTCGAGCCGCGTCAACATGCCGTGTTCCGCGTACGTCTTGCCGTCAGGGGCGCTGAGGAAGCACACCAATGCGTACGTGCCCGCCGCGAGGTTCGCCGTCTCGGTGCTCGACTTCCCGGCGGCGACCGTCGGCGACGCGTACACGACATCCCCCAGCGTCGCCACGGCCGCGGCCCCGTTCTGGCCGATCGCGAGCTTGAAGGTGGTGAAGTCGTCGCGCAGGCGGATCAGGCGCAGCTCGTGCGCCACGGTCGTCCCGTTGGTGAACGTGACCGACACCGCACCACCCGACACGTTCTCGGTGCCAGCGGTGTCGAACGTGAAGAGGTCGGCCGTTGGCTGCGTGGCGAGAACCTTCAGCGTCGGGCCTGTGGCTGCTTCGCTCGACGACGAGGAGCTCGTTGGCGGCGCCGCCGACGCCTGCAGGCCGCTCGTGCCCGGGGCCGCCTTCTTGTCCGCTCCCGAGCAGGCCGCCGCCAGAGCCAAAACGACGAGAAGGCCGGCGGCGAACGTCAACTTCGACATGGCGTCAGGGTTTATCAGAAGCCCCCCACGCCACTTCCAGTTCGGCCGTCGTCGTGACCGTCGCCAGGAACGCCAACGTGTTGTCGATCACGGCATCGGCGTACTCGGCCGGGACGCCCGCGACGGCGTCCCGCGGCAGGACGAACTGGTAGCCGGCGTTGACGGCATCCATTGCGAAGTTCGTGATCGCGACGTTCACGGACACGCCGACGCCGACGATCGTGGACACCCCGAGGTTGCGCAGCACCGCGTCGAGGTCGGTGCCGCCCATCGGTCCCAACCCGTGGTAGCGCGACAGGATGAGATCGTCCGGGCCGCCCGCGAGCTCGGGAAGCAACTCGGCGGCCCGCGAGCCCGGCTCGATCCTGATGCCGAGCTTGCGAGTACCAGCGAACAGCCGGGCGTTGTGGTTCGAGCCCTTGTCGTCGGCCCGCCGAACGGCGAGGCAGTGCACGACGTCGACCCCCGCCCGACGCGCAGCAGCGACGAGACGCGCGATGTTCGGGACCGCGACTCGTTGCGCCTCCTCGGCCAGGTCGCGCAGGACAGCTTCCTCGCCGATCACGCCGTTCTGACATTCCTGCGTGACCAGCGCGGTGTGCGCTGGATCGACGAGAGCGTTGAGGTCGACTGGCACGGTCCGCTTTCCCCGAGGCGTTTTCTGACGGTGCGTCAGATTACGCTGGCGAGCGCATGGACCCCGCCGCGCTGCCGAAGATCATCAGCGTCGACGACCACGTGGTCGAGCCGGCACATCTGTGGCAGACGTGGCTGCCGGCACGCTGGCGGGACGTCGGGCCTCGCGTCGAGCGCCGCGGCATCGGGTCGATGCGTCACGTGGGCGGCGGCACCTACGAGCAGACGTTCGACCCGAGCGGCCCGCAAGCGGACTGCTGGATCTTCGGTGACCTCGTGTACATCAACAAGCGGCACGTGGCCGCGGTGGGCTTCGACCGCGACGACATGACGATGTCGCCGATCACGTACGACGAGATGCGACCCGGTTGCTACGAGCCCAAAGCGCGACTCGACGACATGGACCTCAACTGGGTCGACGCGTCGCTGTGCTTCCCGACGTTCCCGCGGTTCTGCGGCCAGACCTTCACGGAGACCGACGACAAGGACCTCGGCTTGGCCTGCATCGAGGCGTACAACGACTGGATGGTCGAGGAGTGGTGCGGCGACTCCGGCGGGCGCCTCATCCCGCTGATCATCGTTCCGCTGTGGGACGCGCAACTCGCGGCCGCGGAGGTGCGGCGAAACGCGGCCCGCGGTGTGCACGCCGTGTGCTTCAGCGAGATCCCGAGCCACCTCGGGCTTCCGAGCATCCACAGCGGCGAGTGGGACCCGTTCTTCGCGGCATGCGCCGAGACGGACACGGTCGTGTGCATGCACATCGGATCGTCGTCGCGCATGCCGGCCACGAGCGGCGACGCACCGGTTGCGGTGGCGGCCACGTTGAGCTTCAACAACGCGATGGCCTCGATGACCGATTTCCTGTTCAGCGGCGTGCTCGTTCGCTTCCCCACGCTCAAGCTGGCGTACAGCGAGGGTCAGATCGGATGGATCCCGTACGTCCTCGAGCGTGCGGACACGGTGTGGGTCGAGCACCGAGCCTGGGGCGGGGTCCGCGACACGGTCCCGGAACCGCCGTCGAGCTACTACTACCGACAGATCTACGGCTGCTTCTTCCGCGACCAGCACGGCATCGACGCGCTCGAGAAGGTGGGCGTCGACAACATCACGTTCGAGACGGATTATCCGCACACCGACTCGACGTGGCCCGACACGCAGAAGGTCGCGGCGGAGTTGATGCACGGCGTCCCGGACGACGCGGTCTACAAGATCATGCGCGGCAACGCGATCCGCATGCTGTCGCTCGATCTGTCGTCGTAGGAGTGCTCCCCGAATCCATCGCCGGGGCGGCCGACCGGTTCGGCGATCGCGAGGCACTGATCTTCGAGGGTCACCCACCGGTGACATTCGCGGAGCTGCACGATCGATCGGATCGCGCCGCGAGCGCGCTCGCCCATGACGGCGTCCGCGAAGGGTCGGTTGCGGCTCTCGCCATGCCGTCCGGCGTCGACTACGTCGTGGCGTACCTCGCGTTGGCAAAGCTCGGCGCGATCACCGCGGGGATCAACACGCGGATGAGTGCCGAGGAGCGCCGCCGAGTTCTCGCGCGGCTGGAGCCCGACGTGGTCGTCGAGACGATCAGCTCTCGCTCCGGGCCGCTCCCCTCCCTCGCAGCCGATCCCGACCGCGTCGTGACGATCGTGTTCACCTCCGGAACCAGCGGTGAGCCCAAGGGCGCGGTCTTCACCAACCGCCAGCTCGAGGCGATCACCCGAATCGACGCCGGCGGCCTCGACGTGTGGGGCACTGGCGGCCCCATGCTCGGCGGCACGCAGTTCTGCCACATCGGGTTCATGACGAAGGTGCAGTGGTACCTGCGCACCGGCTGCACCCTGCTGGGCCAGGAACGCTGGCGCGCCGCCGATGCCTTGCGGCTGATCGACCGGCACCGTGTGTCCGGCGTCGGCGGCGTCGCGGCGCAACTTGCGCTGATGCTTCGCGATCCGGACTTCGATCGTTACGACTTCTCGTGCGTGAAGTCGATCTTCATCGGAGGCGGGCCTTCGCCCCCCGAGCTGATCCGCGAGGCGCGCGAGCGCTTCCGCGCGCCGTACTCGGTTCGGTACTCGTCGACCGAGACCGGCGGACTGTGCACCGCGACGGCGCTCGATGCGCCGGACGACGAAGTGCTGCACACCGTCGGCCGCCCGCGACCGGGCATCGAAGTGCGCATCGCGGACAGCGGTGAGGTCGTCGTCCGCTCACCGACGGCGATGGTGGGCTACTGGCGGGACCCCGAGCGCACGGCGGCGACGATCGACCCCGATGGTTGGGTGCACACCGGTGACTTGGGCGAGTTCGACGACCAAGGTCGGCTGCGCATCGTCGGCCGCACGACGGACATGTACATCCGCGGTGGCTACAACGTGCACCCGCAAGAGGTCGAGGCGGTGCTCATGGAGCATCCTCGCGTTGCGGCCGTCGCAGTGGCCCCCCGGCCCGACGCGGTCATGGGCGAGATCGGTGTCGCCGTCGTCGTCGGTCGCGACGGTGGCGAACCACCGTCGCTCGACGACCTGCGAGCGTTCGCCGGCAAACGGATCGCCGGCTACAAG
>DASUCS010000134.1:0-7493 GCA_036275935.1 Acidimicrobiales bacterium | reverse complement strand
TGATGTCCGTGGTGATCGGCTCGACCGGGTGCTCCGCCTCGGCGGCGTGCCCACCTTCGGCCGTCTGACCCTCGGCGGGGGTGGCCGCACCCGACTCCGCAACCTGCGTCGTCTGTCCGGGCGGGGCGGTGACGTTGGCGGCGTCGTTGACGTGACCGATCCACGCCCAGGCACTGAGCAGGGCGAAGATCAGGCACGCACCGACGGCGGCGATGCCGATCTCGGACCCCTTCTTCGGCATCCGCTTCCCGAACGCCAGGATCGCCAGGAACGACACGGCCATGAGGGCCGGCATGAGCCAGGTCCAGTGGAGGATCGACGTGCTCACGCGTCAGCCCCTCATCGCGTCGACTTCGTCGAGATCGATCGACGCGCGGTTTCGGTACAGGAGCAGGACGATGGCCAAGCCGACACCGACCTCAGCGGCGGCAACGGTGATGACGAACAGCGCGAACACCTGACCCACGACGCTCTGGTGCAATGCACCGAAGGCGATGAGGTTGATGTTGACCGCGTTGAGGATCAACTCGATCGACATCAGCACCATCACGCCGTTGCGGCGGGCGAGGACGCCGTAGACGCCGATCGCGAACAGCGCCGCGGCAAGCAACAGGAACTCATTGATCAGCACCGGCCTGCTACTCCTTCCTGGCCAGGACGATCGCCCCGACCAGGGCCGCGAGGAGCAGTACGGACACGACCTCGAACGGGACGAGGTACGTGGAGAAGATCGAGTCGCTGACGTCGGCGGTCAGCTGACGGCTGTCCCCCGGGAGCTTGTCGGACCCGAAGGCGTCGATGAGCGTGTACCCGAGCACACCGGCGAGCGCGATGGCGACGCCGACGCCGGCAACCCAGCTCTTGCTGGTCTGCTGCAGCTCCCGGCCGATCGGGGCTCGGGTGAGCATGATGCCGAAGAGGAACAGCACGACGATGGCGCCGATGTACACGAGGATCTGGGTGATGCCGACGAACTCGGCGCCGAGCAGCAGGAAGCTGGCGCCGCAACCCGCGAGCACCGCCACGAGATAGAGCGCGGCGCGCACGACGTTCTTCGTCGTGACGACCATCAGCGCGCCACCGATGACGATCGCTGCGATCACACCGAACGCGATGTGTTGCGCGACCATCGTCTCCGCCAGGACCACTACTTGGCCCCCTTCTTCGGGAGCTTCTTGACCTTTGCTTCCGACCCCGCCTCGTAGGGCTCGTACTCCGGGACGGTGTCCATCCATTCACCGAGCCGCGTCTTGTCGTGCAACAGGTCAGCGATGCGCGGCTCCGAGTACTCGTACTCGGGGCTCCAGAACAGCGCGTCGAACGGGCACACCTCGACGCAGATGCCGCAGTACATGCACAGCGCGTAGTCGATGTCGAAGCGGTCGAGCGCGCTGACGGTTCGGGGCTTACCGCCCTCGCGACGCGGCGGGGCCTTGTACTTGTGACCCTCGATGTAGATGCACCAGTCCGGGCAGCTACGGGCGCAGAGCATGCAGACGGTGCAGTTCTCCTCGAGCAGCGCGATCACGCCGCGGGCGCGCGTCGGCGGCGCTTCCTTCTCGTGCGGGTACTGCACGGTGTGCGCGCCACGAGTCGGGTTGGGGATGAGCTTCTTCACGCCTTCGTTCGGGAAGACGGTCTTCGTCATCTCCTTGAACGTCACGCCGAGACCCTTGATGAGACCGGCGCCCGGGATCTTCGGGGGCATCAGAACACCACCTTCAGAATTGCGGTGACGAAGATGTTCAGCAGTGCGAGCGGGATGAGGAACGTCCAGGCGAACCGCTGGAGCTGGTCCTCACGGAACCGCGGGTAGGTGAATCGCACGAAGAAGATGAGCCCGGCGATCACGATGATCTTGGCGAAGAGGATGAGCGGGCCGAGCACGTTCATGTAGTTCGCGTCGAGATCGAGGCCAGGGAGGTACCAGCCGCCGAGGAACATGGTCGCGGCCAGCGCCGCGAACGCACCGGCGGATGCGAACTCGGCGATGAAGAACAGCAGGAACCGCATCCCGGAGTACTCGGTCATGTAGCCGGCGACGATCTCCGATTCTGCGATCGGCATGTCGAACGGCGTCTGGGTCAGCTCGGCTTGGGCGGCAACCATGAAGATGAAGAAGCCGACGAACTGCGTGAGGATGTACGGGTTGCCGAGCGCACCGAATCCGAAGATCTCACCGTTCGCCTGCGCTCCGACCATGCCCTGCAGGTTGAGGGTGCCGGCTTGGATGACGACGCCGACGACGGCGAGCACCATCGGGAGCTCGTAGGCGATGAGCTGACCGGCGGCGCGCAGACCACCGAGCAACGAGTACTTGTTGGCCGACGCCCATCCGGCGATGATCACGCCGATCACCGAGATCGACGACACGGCCAGCGCATAGAAGATGCCGACGTCGAGATTGGCGAAGTACGCGTCCGGGCCGAACGGCACGACGAGGTAGATCATCAGCACCGATGCGACGATGAGGTACGGGGCGAGCTTGAAGAGCTGCCGGTCGGCCTTCGCCGGGATGATGTCTTCCTTCTGCGCGAACTTCCCGACCTCGGCCAGCAGCTGCAGCTGGCCGTAGGGGCCCGCTTCCATGGGGCCGAGTCGGCTCTGCATGAAGCTGACCATCTTGAACAAGAACAGGTTCACGAACGCACCGGCGGGCAGCAGCACGCACAGGAGCACCGCGATGCACTTGATGATCGTCTGCTGCCAGTAGGCCAGCTCGATGGCGAAGGTCATCTGTTCGAGGTTCTACCGGTCGATGTCGCCGAGGATGAAATAGAGGCTGCCGAGGATCGTGATGACGTCGGGGACGTACACGCCGCGGAGCACCCAAGGCGTGATCGAGACGTTGTTGAAGCTCGCGCTGCGGATCTTCACGCGGAACGGTCCGAGGTCGCCGCGGCTCACGATGTAGTAACCCATCTCGCCGAGCGGGTTCTCCGTGGCGACGTAGGCCTCGCCCTCCGGCACCTTGATGATGCGCGGGACCTTCGCCATGATCGGTCCACTCGGCAGACCGCCCACGAGCTGGTCGACCATGTTGCACGCTTCCCGAACTTCCTGGAGGCGCACCCAGTACCGAGCGAACGAGTCGCCGTCGGGATGGGTCCAGACCTTCCAGTCGAGATCGCGGTACGGCAACGGTGAGCTCGTGTCATCGCGGCGGATGTCCCAGTCGACGCCACTGGCGCGGATGTTCGCGCCGGACAGGCCGTACGACAGTCCCACCTCGGCGGGGATCACGCCGATGCCACGCATGCGCTCTTCGAAGATCTCGTTGCCGACGAGGAGGTCTTCCATCTCGTCGCAGAAGTCGCGCATGCGGGACATGACCCGCTTCGTCTCGTCGATCCAGCCCTTGGGCAGGTCGTCCTTCAGTCCGCCGATGCGGTCGAAGTTCGGATGGAACCGTCCCCCGGTCACGGCTTCGATCTGGTTGAGGACGTACTCGCGGTCGCGGAAGGCGTAGAACGCCGCGGTCATCGCGCCGAGTTGCAGTCCCATCTCGCCGAGGAACAGGCCAACGTTCGAGATGCGACCCATTTCGAAGAGGATCGTGCGGATCCACTGCGCGCGCGGCGGTGCCTCGATCTCCATCAACTTCTCCGCCGCGAGGATGAACGGCACCTCGTTGCAGAAGCTCGACAGCCAGTCGATGCGGTTGACGAGCGTTGTGACCTGCGGATACGTCCGCACCTCGACGAGCTTCTCGTAACCGCGATGCATGTAGCCCATCACCGGATCGGCGGCGATGACCTGCTCGCCGTCGAGCTTCACGATGATGCGCAGCGTGCCGTGGGTCGCCGGGTGCTGCGGCCCGAGGTTGAGGGTCATGCCCTCCGTCTCGAGCTCCACGTTGACGCGCGCGTCGGCGGCCTGGCCGGCGATGTAGTTCAGCTGCTCGCGATCCGACACCGCGGTCATTCGCTGGCCTCTCCCTCGGCGGCGTCATCACCTTCGCCGGGCTCTTCGCCTGGCATCGGCTCCACGTCGACGATCCCCGGCCACGGCTTCACGATGCGCGGCAGCAAGGGGAAGTCCTTGCGCAGCGGGAACCCTTCGAAGTCCGACGGAAGGTAGATGTGCTTGAGGTCGGGATGGCCCTCGAAGGAGATGCCGTACATCTCCCACGTCTCGCGCTCGTGCCAGTCGGCTCCGGAGTACACGCCGGTCCACGTGGGCATCGTCAGCGACTCCGGCACGTCGGACTTCAACAGCACACCGACGTGGCGGTTGCGTACGTCGGCAACGCGCGCGAGCAACTGAAAGCGGGTCTCGCCCCCGGCCGTGCCCGTCTGCAGGTCCCACGGCTGACCGAGCTTCTCGGCGAGCGGGGTGTCGACCTCAGCGTCCTCGTAGCGACCGAACGGAGACGGCATCCAGTCGATGGCGGAGAGGAAGTCGAAGAACGTGAATGCGAGCTTGTGCTTCGCGACATCGGCGGTGGTCTGCCACGCCTCGGCCTTGACCCGGATCCAGAGGTTCTCTCCCGGTGCCAGGTGACTGTCGGCGATGCCGTCGGCGAGCTCGGATTCGAACGCGGCGAGGATGCCGGCGCGCAGGTCGTCGGTGGGAGGTGCTTCGGTTGTCTCGGTCGCCTCGGAGGCTTCGGTCTCAACCGACGACAATTGGCTCACCCCTCCAGCGCGAGGCCATGTCTTCGTTCTGGATCCGTTCCTGCAGCAGGACGATGCCCTCGAGCAACGCCTCGGGCCGCGGCGGGCAACCCGGCACGTAGACGTCGACCGGGATGATCTGATCGACGCCCTTGGTGACGGAGTAGCTGTCCCAGTACGGGCCGCCGCAGTTGGCGCACGAGCCCATCGAGATCACGTACTTCGGATCCGGCATCTGCTCGTACAGCCGTTGGATCGCCGGCACGATCTTGTCCGTCACGGTGCCGGAGATGACGACGAGGTCGGCCTGGCGAGGGCTCGCGGGCAGCGGGATCACGCCGAGACGCATGACGTCGTAGCGGGGCGAGCCGAAGGCGGCGCCCATCTCGATGGCGCAGCACGCGAGACCCCACTGGTACACCCAGAGGGAGTACTTGCGGGCAGTGTTCAGCAGTTTGGTCAGCGGCTGAGGAACCTTGCCGCTCTCGACGAGACCCATTTACCTCAAATCCAACGAAGGACGCCCTTACGCCAGGCGTAGAGGAGTCCGAGGGCGAGGACCACGATGAAGATCAGCATCTCGACGAGGCCGAACACGTCGTAGACCTCGAGTCGCGTGGCCCACGGAAAGACGAACACGGCCTCCACGTCGAACAGCACGAACAACACGGCGAAGATGTAGTAGCGGATCTGGCTCTGCGACCAGCCGAAGCCCACGGGATCGACGCCCGACTCGTAGTTGAGGTACTTCGCGGCCTGCGGTCGGGTGGGCCGGATGATGCTGCCGAGGCCGAGAACTCCGGCCACCAACGCCATCGCCACGCCGAAGAAGATGACCGCGGTGAGGTAGTCGCGGAGGAAGGCGGACATCGTTCGCCGAGCCTAGTGAAGGGGTTCACAGGCCGCCAAAGGCCGCCACACAAGGGAATTCCTGTGCAGAGCGACACATTTCTGTGTCGCTCTGCACAGGATTTCGGCGGTCATTTCGGGGGCGCCGTGACGGTGGGGACGGCGTCGTGGGACGTGTCCGCCAGCGAGCTCGGAAGGAACCCGACGTAGAGCGTCACGGCGAACGCGACGGCCAGCGCGAGGCCGGCGCCGAACGGGATCGGGAGCCGGCGGGTGGGCGTCACCGTCGCCTCGTCGGGCGTGTCTGTCTCCTCGTCGGTCATGTACATGCTGACGGTGATGCGCAGGTACAGGAACGCGGCGATGACGGCCGAGAGCATCGCGGTCAACGCCAGGGGCCACGAGTTGGCGTCGATCGCCGCCTTCAACACGTAGAACTTGGCGAAGAACCCGGAGGTCAACGGCACTCCGGCCTGGGCGAACAGGAAGATGGCGAACACGAAGGCCAACACCGGCTCGGTGCGCGACAGGCCCTTGTAGTCGTCGAGGGTCGTGCGGTTGTCGCCCCGGCGGGAAACGAGCGTGACCACGCCGAACGACCCGACGACCATGAAGGTGTAGGCCGCCAGGTAGAAGAGCGCCCCGGCGGTCCCGTCCGCCGATGCGGCCTGGACGCCCACGAGGATGAACCCGGCGTGGTTGATCGACGAGTAGGCGAGCATCCGCTTCACATCGGTCTGGACCACGGCGAGGACCGATCCAACGAGCATCGTGGCGACGGCAAGGGCGTAGACGAAGGGCTGCCAGTCGGCGTGGTAGTTGCCGAACGTCGTGACGAAGACGCGCAGCAGGCCCGCGAACGCGGCCGCCTTCACGGCCGACGCCATGAACGCCACCACCGGCGTGGGTGACCCCTGGTACACGTCCGGCGTCCACGAATGGAAGGGAACGGCGGCCACCTTGAAGCCGAAACCGACCAACAGCAGGGCGAGACCGGCGAGCAGCAATGCCGGCGGGTGCACGCTCTGCACGACGTAGGGCACCTGGCCGGTGACGGGCACGTTGCCGAACGAAGCGACTCGTGTGAGGTTCGTCGAGCCCGTCGACCCGTAGACCAACGCGATGCCGTAGAGGAAGAAGGCCGACGAGAACGCTCCGAGGATGAAGTACTTCATCCCGGCTTCTTGCGATTGGGTTCGCCGCAGATGCATCGCGGCGAGCACGTAGGCGGCGATCGAGAGCACCTCGAGACCGAGGAACATCACGATCAGATCGTTCGCGCCCGCCATGATCACGCCGCCGGACGCGGACAGCAGCACCAACACGTAGAGCTCGGCGACGTCGAGCCCTTCTCTGCGCAAGTAGCCGTCGGCGAGCAGTGCGGCCAGTGCGACGGCGACGCACACCAGGACGGTGAAGAACACGGCGAAGCCGTCGACCGCGACCGCTCCCTTCACCGCGGTGTAGGGACCGTGCGCCGGGTCGGTGACGTCCCGCCACAGTGGGATCGCGGCGGCGATGGCGCCGAGCGCGGTGACGACGGTCAAGAACGCGAACACGCTCGAGCGCGGCTTGCGCCGCACCACGGCCGAGATGCCGAGGATGACCACCGCTCCGGCGATGAGGATGAGCACGGGCGCGAGGGCCTTCCACGCGACCGTCGGCGTGGCGATCTTGTCGGGAGCCGTCGACGCGGCTTGTGCGATCGTCGCGAGCATCAGCGGCGTGCCTTCGGAGTTGCTTGCTCGGGCTGGTGGTAGCAGGTGCCGTTGTCGGCGGCGCAACTCTGATCCTCGACGTGTGCGATCAGCGCGTCGACCGACGGCTGGATGCGTTCCAGCACTGGCTTCGGGTACACACCGAGGAACACGATCAGCGCGAGCAGCGGCGCCATCACGAGCCCCTCCTTCCAGTGCATCTCGGCGAACGACGCGTTTGCTTCGTCCGGCTCACCATGGAACACACGCTGGTAGGCCCACAGCAGATAGAGGGCGGCGAGGATCACACCGGTGGCGGCGACCACCGCCC
>DASUCS010000133.1:0-5134 GCA_036275935.1 Acidimicrobiales bacterium | reverse complement strand
CACCGAGGAGCTGAAGCGGCGACTCATACCGCCGATCCTCACGGGCGAGGCGATCTGGATGCAGCTGCTCTCCGAGCCGAGCGGCGGCTCGGACGTCGCCGGCGCACTGACGACGGCGGTTCGAGATGGCGAGGAGTGGGTGCTCAACGGGTCGAAGGTGTGGACCACCGGCGCGTGGTGGTCGGACTGGGGTCTGTGCCTGGCGCGGACCAACTGGGAGGTCCCGAAACATCGCGGTCTCACGGTGTTCGCTCTGCCCCTGCACCAACACGGCGTCGAGGTCCAACAGATCGAGATGCTCAACGGATCGAAGGAGTTCTGTCAGGAATTCCTGAGCGACGTGCGCGTTCCCGACGCCGATCGCATCGGCGAGGTCGACGACGGCTGGACTGTCGGGACGCGCTGGATGTTCCACGAGCGGATGATGCACAACTCCCCACTCGTCACGATGCCCGTCGGCGTTCAGCACGGCCGCGCGGGATTCACCGGCGTGCTCGACGTTGCCCGCACGTCTGGACGCTTGCAGGACCCCGTCGCACGGGATCTGCTCGGCGAAGCCCGCATGCTCGATGTCGTGCGCGAGCACCTCCAGGAACGGGTCTCGCGCGGCATCGCCACCGGCACGATGTCCGATCAGTCCGCCGGCATCGCTCGTCTGTTCCACGGTGTGATCGGGACACGGATGAGCACGATCGCGTTCGAGATCGCGGACGGCTGCGGCGCCGCATGGACGGACGACGACGGCGCCGCCGGCCACGCGGGCATCGAGTTCCTCATGCGTCAGGCTGGGCAGATCGGCGGCGGCACGACGGAGATGGCGCGCAACGTGATCAGCGAACGGCTTCTGGGGATGCCGCGCGAGCGCACGTACGACCGCGATGTCCCGTTCCGAGATGTCCCGCGGGGTCCGTCGCACTAACGTGCCTCAGCTAACGACTGTGTCACCACGGGGGAACACTTGATGGGTCTGTTCGACGCCTTCAGCTACAAGGGCAAGCGCGCGCTGGTCGTCGGCGGCGCGACCGGGATGGGCGCGGCGGTCGCCGAGCTCGCGCTCGACGCCGGCGCCGAGGTCGTCGTGATGGATCGCGCCGAGATCACGCAACCAGGCGTGAAGGCGATCTCGCTCAACCTCGCCGACAAGGCCTCGATCGACGCCGCGGTTGACGAGTGCGGGGGTCCGGTGCACGCACTGTTCAGCTGCGCCGGTGTCGCCGACGGGACACCCGGCATCGAGTGCATCAACTTCATCGGTCATCGCCGGCTCATCGATCGGATGCTGGCGGGAGGCATGCTCCCTCGCGGTTCTGCGATCGGGATGATCTCGTCCGCCGCCGGCATGGGATGGGAGAACAGCCTCGACGAGCTGCACGAGTACCTCGACATCACCGACTTCGACGAGGCCTCGAAGTGGGCGCAGGACCACATGCACGCCGACTACATGTGGAGCAAGAAGACGATCAACGCCTACGTCGCGCGCGAAGCGTTCGAGCTCCTGAAGAGGGGAATCCGCATCAACGCGATCATGCCGGGACCGACCGACACCCCGTTGGCGCAAGCCAACAAGGAGATGTGGCTCGGATTCGGCTCGGACTACCGCGACGAGGTGAAGATCGACGCGTCCACGCCGCTCGAGCAGGCCTACCCGCTCGTCTTCTTCTGCAGCGACGCGGCGGCGGGAATCACCGGCATCACGATGATCACCGATGCCGGCTACTTCGCCGCCGGAGTGATGGGCTCGTACCCGCCGGCGAAAGAAGCGATCGGCTTCCTCCGCTCGATCTGATGTGCGTCCACTCCCTCAGCTGACACCCTCCAACCACTGGTTCTGGACGTCCGGCGCGGACGACACGCTGCGCGTCCAGGGCTGCGACGACTGCGGCCAGCTCGTCCATCCGCCGACGCCGATCTGCCCGGCGTGCCGGAGCCTGAAGCACTCGCCGCACGGCGTGTCGGGACGAGCGACGGTCGTCGCGTTCACCGTGAACCAACATCAGTGGTCACCGGCGTTCGCGCCGCCGTACAACATCGCGGTCGTCGCGCTCGACGAGGACCCGAGCGTTCGATTGACGACGAACGTCCTCGGCTGCGAACCCGATGCGGTGCACGTGGGCCAGCGCGTCGCAGTGCGCTTCGAACGGCAGGACGACGTGTGGCTTCCGATGTTCGAACCGACCGGCGAGGACGACAACACGGACGATCTCGTCGGGGAACCGGCGCGCCCGGCGCCTCGTGTCCCGTTGAGCGAGGATCGCTTCGAGCATCGCGTGGTGCTGTCGGGAGTCGGGCGCTCGGCGATCGGGCGCCGGCTGATGGTCGACCCGTTGTCACTCACGGTCGATGCGTGCCTCGCCGCAGTCGCCGATGCCGGATTGACGCTCGACGACATCGACGGCCTGTCCACCTATCCCAGCTACGGCGGCATGGGAATGAGCGAAGGCGGAGTCACACCAGTGGAGGAAGCGCTCCGCCTCCACCCGACATGGATCAACGGTGGCGGCGACATCCCGGGACCGGGCGGCGCGGTGATCGCGGCGATGCTCGCCGTCGCGAGTGGGCTGTGCCGGCACGTCCTGTGCTTCCGGACCGTGTGGGAGTCGACGTTCGCCGCACTCGGGCTGCACGACGGCGCCGGCGGGCGCGTCGGCGGGTTCATGGAATGGCGCGCACCGTTCGGTGCACTGTCAGCGTCCAACTGGATCGCGATGAACGCCAATCACTACCTGCATCGCTACGGAGCGACACGCGAGCTGCTCGGCTACATCGCGTTGAACGATCGGGCGAATGCCGCTCGCAACCCGGCCGCGATCTATCGAGATCCGATGACGATGGACGACTACATGAACGCGCGGCCGATCACGACGCCGTTCGGCTTGTACGACTGCGATGTCCCGTGTGATGCATCCATCGCGGTGATCGTCTCGGACGCGTCCGTCGCCGGTGATCTACCGAAGCCGGCCGTTCGTGTCGATGCGGTCGGCACGCAGATCACCGAGCGCATCTCGTGGGACCAGGACACGCTCACCCACGAGCCACAGGTGCTCGGTCAGGCCGCGCACCTGTGGACGCGCACCTCGCTGCGTCCGGATGACATCGACGTCGCGTTGCTCTACGACGGGTTCTCGTTCAATGCGATCTCGTGGCTCGAGGCGCTCGGGTTCTGCGGCTTCGGCGAGGCCCAGGAGTGGATCGACGGCGGGCGCCGCATCGCGCTCGACGGCGAAGTGCCGCTCAACCCGCACGGCGGTCAGCTGTCCGAAGGCCGCACGCACGGGTTCGGCTTCCTGTACGAGGCGATGGCGCAGCTGCGTGGCGAGGCGGGCGACCGACAGGTGCGCGACGCGCAGATCGCGGTGGTCTCGACCGGAGGCGGCACGCCATCGGGAGTGCTGTTGTTGCAGAGCTGAGCCGCCGGGCGTCGACGTGACACGGCTGTTAGATTGCGCCGATGGACCACGAGGAACGGCTGTTGATCGACGGCGAGCTCGTCGAGGCCGAAGGCGGTCGCACGTTCGAGACCATCAACCCCGCCACGGGCGACGTGCTCGGTACGGCATCCGACGCGTCGCTGTCCGACGCGCTGAGGGCGATCGCCGCGGCGCGGCGAGCATTCGACACGACGACATGGGCGACCGACCACGCGTTCCGTGCGAAATGTCTGCGACAGCTGCACGAGGCGCTCGTGCGTCACACCGAAGAGCTGCGCGCGGTCATCGTCGCGGACGTCGGCGCGCCGGTCGCGATCACCAGCGGCCCGCAGCTCGAGACCCCGATCGGCATCGTGAGCTGGTACACGGAGCTGCTCGACAAGTTCGAATGGACCGAAGACCTCGGTACCGCCGAGGCCTACGGCATGACGCACCACCGGTGGACGGAGAAGGAGCCGGTCGGCGTCGTGGCCGCGATCGTGCCGTACAACTACCCGATCCAGATCACGCTGGCGAAGCTCGTCCCAGCTCTCGCCGCGGGCTGCACCGTCGTGGTCAAGGGGCCACCGGATACGCCATGGGTGACGCAGACGTTCGCTCGCATCGTGGCGGAGACCGACATCCCTCCGGGCGTCGTGAGCGTGATCTCCTCGAGCTCGGTCGACGTCGCCGAAGTCCTGACGACCGACCCGCGCATCGACATGGTGAGCTTCACCGGCTCGACTGCGACCGGCCGCCGCATCATGGCTGCGGCCAGTGCCACGGTGAAGAAGGTGTTCCTCGAGCTCGGCGGCAAGTCCGCGTTCATCGCGATGGACGACGCCGACATGGAGCTCGCGACGATGATCGAGGGCTTCTCGATCACCTCGCACGCCGGCCAGGGGTGCGCGATCACCACGCGCATGCTCGTGCCGCAGACGCGACTCGACGGCGCCATCGATCAACTGCGCACCACGCTCGAGGGCGTGCCGGTCGGCGACCCCACCGATCCGGGAACGATGATGGGCCCACTCATCAACGCGCGCCAGTGGGACAAGGTCGACGGGTACGTGCAGCGTGCGGTGTCCGATGGTGCGAAGGTCGTGACGGGCGGACGCCGCCCCGAGTCACTGCCCAAGGGGTTCTTCTACGAGCCGACGCTGCTGGTGAACGTCGATCCGGACTCCGCCATCGCGCAAGAAGAGATCTTCGGCCCGGTGATGGTGCTCATCCCCTACAAGGACGACGACGACGCCGTCGCGATCGCCAACAACTCGATCTTCGGGTTGTCGGGCATGGTCGTCGGCACCGACCGCGAACGCGCACTGGCCGTCGCCCGCCGCCTGCGCACCGGAACCGTGAGCGTCAACGGCGGACTCTGGTACGGCCCCGACTCTCCGTTCGGTGGCTACAAGCAGTCCGGCATCGGCCGCGAGATGGGCGTGCCCGGGCTCCTCGAGTACCTCGAGATGAAGACGATCGCGGAACCCGTCTCCTGATCCGCAACCATCAGGGGCGTGGACTAGATGACCCCGTTCTCGCGCAGCTCAGCCAACCGCTCCGGGCTCAGCCCGAGCAGTTCGCCGTACACCGCGTCGTTGTCCGCGCCGAGCGCCCGGCCGAGATGTTCGATCATCCCTGGCGTGTCGCTCATCTGGACGACAGGCGCCTGCACGGTCGTCGGGCCGAAATCCGGATCGTCGATCTTGACGAACGAACCTCGGGCC
>DASUCS010000132.1:0-2865 GCA_036275935.1 Acidimicrobiales bacterium | reverse complement strand
GGGGTCGATCGGGAGATACGGCACCTCCCACGAGTCGTAGTCGCCGGGCTCGAGCGGCTTCGCGCCCGGGCCGCCGATGCTCTCCATCCCCTTCTTGATCGCGTCCTGGTGCGAACCGGAGAACGCCGTGAACACGAGGTCCCCGGCGTAGGGATGCCGCGGGTGCACGGGCAGACCTGTGCAGTACTCCGAGGTGCGGCGGATCTTGTCGATGTCGCTGAGGTCGAGGGTCGGGTCAACCCCTTGGCTGAAGAGGTTCATCGCCAGCGTGACGATGTCGACGTTGCCGGTGCGCTCACCGTTGCCGAACAACGTGCCCTCGACGCGATCGGCGCCCGCCATCAGCCCGAACTCCGCCGCGCACACCGCGCTACCTCGGTCGTTGTGCGGATGCAATGACAGCACGACGCTGTCACGCCGAGACACGGCGCGATGGAACGACTCGATCACGTCCGCATAGATGTTCGGCGTGTACATCTCCACCGTCGCCGGCAGGTTGAGGATGATCGGCTTCTGCGGCGTCGGCTCGATGACGTCCATCACGGCTTCGCAGATCTCGACCGCGAAGTCGATCTCGGTGCCGGTGAAGCTCTCGGGGCTGTACTCGTAGCGGATGTCGATGTCCGACACCTGCTCCTCGAGCTTGCGACACAGCCTGGCGGCGTCGACGGCGATCTGCGTGATGCCGGCGCGCTCCATGCCGAACACGACGCGGCGTTGCAGGGTCGACGTCGAGTTGTAGAAGTGCATGATCGCCTGCTTGGCGCCCTTCAGCGCCTCGTACGTCCGCTCGATGAGCTCCTGGCGGCACTGCACGAGCACCTGCACGGTGACGTCGTCCGGGATCAGGTCCTTCTCGATGAGCTGACGGATGAAGTCGTAATCCGTCTGACTCGCGGACGGGAACCCGACCTCGATCTCCTTGAAACCCATGTGCACGAGGGTCTCGAACATGCGCAGCTTGCGCTCGGGATCCATCGGGTCGATCAGCGCCTGGTTGCCGTCACGCAGGTCGACCGAGCACCAGATCGGCGCCTTCTCGAGTTGCCGGCTCGGCCACTCGCGATCCGGGAGCGCGAGAGGAAGCGGCCGGTAGCCCTTGTACTTCTCGTACGGCATCGGCTTCGGGATCACGGGATCCGGTGGCATTGCGCTTCCTCTCGGTTTGATCGGGTCCTGAAAACTGAAGAACCCCCTGCAGCTGCAGGGGGTTCGACGAGCGCGAGGTATGCGGCGCTCGCCGTTACGTAAGAAGGAGGACCTGCGGACGGGTGCTCATGACTCGTCCACGATGACAGCATTCGGTCGATGTCGTCAAGGGAACTACGTTAAGCGCCGTGATTCGACGGTCGTTCCGCATCGGCCTCTGGGTGGGACTGCTCACTGGACTCGGCCTCGCGATCGCCAAGATCTTCCGACCGAAGCCCGAGCCCTCGGCGGTCATCGACCTCGGGCGACCGGCCTCGACCGGTGCGCACGAGTGGCCGCCGCTCGAAGCCGCGGTCGCGACGCCGACGCCGGTTCCGGTTCCGCAACCCGACGTGGAATCCACGGTTGCAACCGAGGAGCCGGGCCTCGTACTCGTCGGCGACGAGCCCCTGCAGGAGCAGGAGGCGGAGCCCGCACCGGTCAGCCAACCCGTTGCGAAGAAGCCGGCGGTGAAGCAGCCGGCGCCGAAGAAGAAGCTCGATCCCTGGGTCGACCCGGACGGGAACATCTGCCCGGAGTCACATCCGGTCAAGGGAAAGCTGTCGAGCATGATCTTCCAGGTCCCGGGCAACTTCGCCTACGACCGCACGAACCCCGATCGCTGCTACCAGTCCGCCGAGGCCGCAACCGCCGACGGGATGCGCCCCGCCAAACGCTGAACTCGAGGTCATAGCGTGCGGTTTCCGCACGTCATTGCCTCGAGAACGATCAGTTCGTCGCGATGGCAGCGACGGAGACGATCCCGTCGACCTGACGCAACGCGGCCACCACCTCGTCGGGCACCGGAACGCTCGTGGCCAGCACCTGCATGGCGGCCGCACCTTCGGGCGAGTGACCGAGATGCATGTCGTCGATGTTGACGCCTGCGTCACGCAGCGCGGACGTGACGGTGGCGATCATCCCCGGGACGTCGTCGTTGCGCACGACGAGCATGTTGCGCGCTGGCGGGAGGTCGACGGTCAGGTCGTCGATCATCACGATGCGCGGGTCACCCTTGAGCCCGACGAGCGTTCCGGCGATGGCGTGGTCGCCACCGCGCACGGTCACGAGGTTCACGTAGTCCTGCGTCGTCGACGTCGACAGGTCGCTGATCTCGACGCCGCGCTCCGCCGCGATGCGCGGCGCGTTGACGTACGACACAGGCTCGTCGCTCGTGCCACCGAAGACGCCCTTCAACACCGACAACGTGAGGATGCGCGTGTCGTAGTCAGCGAGCTGGCCGTGGTACTCCACCTCGAGTCGCGACGGCGCGCCCTCGTTCAGCGCGACGTACAGCCGGCCGAGTCGCTCGGCCAACGCAAGGAAGGGACGCACCGTCTCGCTTGCTTCTGCCGCCGACACGTTCACTGCGTACGGCACGAAGTCGCCGGCGAGCGCGAGCCCGACCTGCTCGGCGATCGTGTCGCCGGCCTTGTCCTGCGCCTCACGCGTCGACGCGCCGAGATGCGGCGTGACGACCACCGAGTCGAGCTCGAACAACGGCGACGTGGTCGTCGGTTCCTCGGAGAACACATCGAGCGCCGCGCCGCCGACGACACCCGAGCGGATCGCGTCGGCGAGCGCATCCTCGTCGACGATCCCGCCGCGGCCGACGTTGATGATGCGCAATCCGGGCTTCGACTTCGCGAGCAGCTCCTTGCCGAGCAGCCCGACCGT
>DASUCS010000131.1:0-4350 GCA_036275935.1 Acidimicrobiales bacterium | reverse complement strand
TCGATACCGCCGATGCGGTGCGTCAACCCGGATGTGCCGGGCACCGCCCAGGGGCGGGCCAGCGTCTCGGGATCGCGCAGGTACGGCCAGAACACCGGATTGCCGTCGGCGTCCGTGTGGTTCGGCTCGGTCGCGAAGTCGACCGCGATCGACTGCAGGTCGTCGATGTTCGGCAATCGCCACGGCTCGGCACCGTTGGCGAGGTAACCGTCCGACAACAGGATCACCGGCGTGCGGTACTTCAACGCGATGCGCGTCGCTTCGATCGCAGCGTAGAAGCAGTCGCTCGAGCTCTTCGCCGCGACGATCGGCAGCGGCGACTCGGATGAACGTCCGTACATCGCCATCAACAAGTCCGCAGCTTCGGTCTTCGTCGGCAGACCGGTCGACGGCCCGCCGCGTTGGATGTCGATGATCACCAACGGGAGCTCGAGGCTCACCGCGAGACCCATCGTCTCCGACTTCAGCGCCATGCCCGGACCGCTCGTGGTCGTGTAACCGATGTGGCCGCCGAATGCCGCGCCCAACGCGGACCCGATGCCCGCGATTTCGTCCTCGGCCTGCAGCGTGCGGATGCCGAAGTTCTTGTGCTTCGACAGCTCGTGCAGGATGTCGGATGCCGGCGTGATCGGGTAGCTGCCGAGGAACACCGGCAGCTTCGCCAGCTGGCCGGCCGCGACGATGCCCCACGCGAGCGCGACGTTGCCGGTGATGTTGGTGTACGTCCCCGGCTCGAGCACCGCCGGCTTGACGTGGTACGGGTGGTCGAAGAGCTCGGCGGTCTCACCGAAGGCGTGACCGGCCTTGAACGCCGCGGTGTTCGCGTCGACGACCTGGGGCGTCTTCGCGAATCGTTCTGCGATCCACTGCAACGTCGGCTCGACCGGACGCGTGTACATCCACGACACGAGCCCGAGCGCGAAGAAGTTCTTCGAGCGATCGGCGTCGCGTGGCTTCACCCCGAGCGGCGTCACTGCTTCCTTGGTGAGCGACGTCATCGGGACCTCGTACAGCGTGTAGCCGGCGAGCGACCCATCGGTGAGCGGGTTGTCGCGGTAGCCCGCCTTGGTGAGGTTGCGCTCGTCGAACGTGTCGACGTTGGCGATGATCGTGCCGCCCGCTTCGAGGAGGTGCAGCTCGCTCTTCAACGCGGCGGGGTTCATCGCCACGAGCACGTTGGGCGCATCGCCCGGCGTCGTGATCTCGTGGTCGGAGATGTGGATCTGAAACGCGGAGACGCCGGCAAGAGTTCCGGCTGGTGCCCGGATCTCTGCTGGGAACTCGGGGAGCGTGGCGAGATCGTTCCCGACCAGCGCGCTGACCGACGTGAACCGGTCCCCCGTGAGTTGCATTCCATCGCCGGAATCGCCCGCGAAGCGGATGATCACGCGGTCGAGGTCGACAGCCTCCCGCGTGCGCTCGGCTGTATCGGACACCGTTGTCCTGTTCCTCCTGGGCACAAGCCCTTTGTTTGTCTCGCCCGTTGGCCACATTACCGCCCGTACCGCAGAGTTCCCGCCACCGGGATCGGTCCGCGAAGATGGGCGGATGGACAGTGCGACCAACTCGGCAATGCGCGAAAAGATGCACACCGGGCAGGGCTTCATCGCCGCCCTGGACCAGAGCGGCGGGAGCACGCCGAAGGCCCTGAAGCTGTATGGGGTCGACGAGTCCCAGTACTCGAACGACAACGAGATGTTCGACCTCATCCATCAGATGAGGACGCGCATCATCACGAGCCCGAGCTTCAACGGGGACCGTGTGATCGCCGCCATCCTGTTCGAGATGACCATGGATCGCGAGATCGAAGGTCAGGGCTCGGCCGACTACCTGTGGAACGTCAAGCAGATCGTGCCGTTCCTCAAGATCGACAAGGGCCTGGCGGACGAAGCCGACGGCGTGCAGGTCATGAAACCGATGCCCGGGCTCGACGAGCTGTTGGCGCGTGGGCGCGACAAGAACGTGTTCGGCACCAAGGAGCGGTCGGTCATCAAGTCCGCGAACGAGCGCGGGATCGAGTCCATCGTGGCCCAGCAATTCGAGGTCGGCCGCCAGGTGCTCGCCGCGGGTCTCATGCCGATCCTCGAGCCCGAGGTCGACATCAAGAGCCCCGACAAGCAGGCGTGCGAGGACCTGCTCAAGGCGTCGATCCTGCGGCATCTCGACGACCTCGACGAGCAGGTGATGTTCAAGCTGACACTGCCATCGCAGGACGGCTTCTACACCGACCTGGTGCAGCACCCGAAGGTGCTGCGCGTCGTTGCACTGTCGGGCGGCTACTCCCGCGAGGAAGCCGACGCCAAGCTCGCCCGCAACCCGGGCGTCATCGCCAGCTTCTCGCGGGCCCTGACGGAGGGTCTCACCGCGCAGCAGAGCGACGCCGACTTCGACGATCTGCTCGACTCCGCCATCAAGGCGATCTACGAGGCATCGCTCACGTAACTGCTTCCTCGAGCAGAGCGAGCGCCCCTTCGACGGCCCGACTCGCTTGCGCCCGCCGGCGCGACGGCACGATCGCGCTGGCCACGACCTCGGTGCGGCTCTCCGTGCGACCGTTGCTGCGGAAGAACCGCCGCCGCACCTCGCCGACCACCGTGACCTCGTCGTCCGCGTCGAGCTGCCACGCCGTGGCCGGCGGGTCGAGCCAGACCACCGGCGCGGTCGTCGCCTTGCCGTCTTGTCCACGTGTCGTGACCTCATAGGTCAACAGCACGTTCTCCCGTACCTCGCGGGCTTCGGGCGCCCGCGACAATTTCCCCTGCAACACCACGACGTTCATCGCGCTCGTTCTCCTGGGTCAGGAGGTCTGTGTGGGGGAAGCGTTCGTCACTCTATTGACCCCCTGTGACAGTCAACGAAGGGCGCGGATGCGTGCCTGCACGTCCGCGAACTCGGGGTCGGCGTCCGCGACGCGACGAAACAGCTGCCGCGCCCTGGGCACGTCACCAGCGCGCTCGACCACGTCGGCGAGCACGTACAGAAGGCGCAGGTGGTGCAACTTCAGGCGCTTCGGGGTGCGCACCCCTGCTTCGAGCAACCGGATGGCGCGGTCGTACTCACCCTGGTCCGCGAACGCCCCGGCGGCGACGATGCGACCCTCGGCCACGAGTTCGGCGCTGGGCGACCGCTCCTTCAGCTCCTCCCACAGCTCCTGGACGCGGCCGTAGTGCTTGAGCGCGCGTTCGCAGTCCGCGAGCACGGGATGCTGCTCGGTGGATCCCGTCAGCCGGTGGAACGCCTCGAGCTCGTTGATCGCCAGCTTCCAGTGCCCGAGGCGGTACAGGGTGAGGCCGTAGAGCTCGCGCACGCTCGCGCTCCCCGGCGCGCGTTCGGCGAGGGGCTTGAGGATCTTGCGGGCCTCGACGAACCGATCCCGCTCGTAGGCCTTCGTCGCCTCGGCAAGGCGCTGGCCCAGCTTCGGCGCGGTCTTGGCGCCCACCGCCTTGTCGAGCTCGGCGGCGACCTCGGGTGCCGGCTTCGGCGAGCGGTCGCGGGCCGGCTTGGACCGGGACCTGGACGCGGACGTGGACTTGGCGGTGCCGCGGTTGACCGCGTGCTCGGCCTCGTCCCGAAGGTCCGTGCGGATCCACTCTTCGGTGCGGCGCTCCGGCGGCGCTGCCTCACGGAAGGTCTGTGACGCCGTGTCGGGTCCGCCGTCCTTCAGACGCCCGACGCCCTTGCGTGCGAGGCTCCCCCATTGCTTGGGCGCTTCGGGTTCGGGAGGCCGGCGAGGTTTGCGCGGAGGCGGTGTGCCTCGACGACGAGGGGGCTGTCGCGGAGGCATCGACGCACCCTAAAGCAAAACGCGAAAGAGCCCCCTGACGGGGGCTCTTTCAAAGTGAGAAACCGGCGGCGTCCTACTCTCCCAGGGGATCTCTCCCCAAGTACCATCGGCGCTGGCGGGCTTAACTGCCGTGTTCGGGATGGGAACGGGTGTGACCCCGCCGCCATGGCCACCGAGATCTTTCGTTGTCGAGGTGTGGCTCCCCGAGAACTCCATAGCGAGCACGTGCGACTTTGTTAATCCAAGCCCTCGGCCGATTAGTACCGGTCGGCTGAACACATTGCTGTGCGTACACCTCCGGCCTATCAACGTGGTCGTCTACCACGGGCCTTACCTGGTTGACCCAGTGGGAAATCTCATCTTGGAACGAGCTTCGCACTTAGATGCTTTCAGCGCTTATCCCTTCCGCAGGTCGCTAACCAGCCGTGCCCTTGGCAGGACAACTGGCACACGAGAGCTGCGTCCGTCCCGGTCCTCTCGTACTAGGGACAGCCTTCCTCAGATTTCCTACGGCTGCAGCGGATAGGGACCGAACTGTCTCACGACGTTCTAAACCCAGCTCGCGT
>DASUCS010000130.1:0-14915 GCA_036275935.1 Acidimicrobiales bacterium | reverse complement strand
GTTCACGTTCCACGCGAGCGAGCGCGAGCAGAGAGTCACCGAGCGACTTGTGACGTTGCATCCCGAAGACCTTGGCGGCCTCGAGCGCCTCTCGGGCATGGGTATCTGCGATGCGGAGCCGACCTGCGTACGCCTCGAGTGCTGCGATGGCGCCGACACCACGAACGATCCACGGCCCGTACTCGGGCCGAGGGTGCACCGCGCCTTCCAGGTCGGCGCGTGCGGCCCTGATGTCGCCCTCGAACCAGGTGGCCACGCCGCGGTTGTGCAGCGCGTTGATCCGGAGGTACTCCGCCGACGTGATACCGAAGACGTCCGGCGTCGAGCGGACCCCGGTCTGGTAAGCGTCGAGAACGGACTGCGCCGCGCGTCGAGCGACTCGAGCAGGCAGATGGTGGCGAACGAGGGCGGCGCGGATCATGTTCGCGACCATCTGCGCTCCAGGGTCGCTGCTCACGCGATCGAGGGATGCCACGACGGCACGGCCGTGTCCCGCCCAGATCTGCATGAACGCATACTCGAGCAACTGCTGGTCGGTAGTGCGGTCGGTGAGAGGGACGGACTGCATGAATCGCACGGTGTCGTGGCGCACGCCGTGTTCGAACAGCCTCGCCCCGTAGCGACCGACCAGATCGAGGATCGCGTCCCAGTCGCTCACTCGGGCGTGCTGCTCGAGCGCGTTCTCGACGCGGTCATGCTCGAGGTACCACACCGACGTGCGCGCGGCCGCGGCCCGGGCGCCCGCCAGGTCGGTGCCCAAGAAGCGCGCTCGTAGGTGCTGGTGGAGCAGCCGGTGGAACTCGTAGGCCGACCGGCCCGGCAGTTCGACCCCGGCCAGGACACCCCGCCGCTGCAAGCGAGCAAGAAACATCGCCGAGTCCGACCGCCCCCTCGCGACGTCACACACCCGAGGATCCAACAACCGCAGCAGCGAAGTCTCGGTGACGAATGCTCGTTCCGGGGACGTCAGAGGGTCGAGGACTTCGTCGTCGAGGTAGTCGCCGATGTCGCGACGTGCGTAGTCGACCATCTCGACCACGTCCGACGTTCCGCGGTCACGAGCCCGGAACGCAGCGAACAGCAACCCTGTCACCCACCCGTCTGTCAGTGCGAGCAGGTCGTCGACGGCCTGGCCGGTTCCTGACCAGCCCAATACCTCGCCCAACAGGTCGCGGATCTCCTCGGCCGTAAAGGCAATTTCCGGCTGCGTGATCCACCCGACCAGACCAGGCACCCCGGCGCGAATCCGAGCGGGCCACGGCGCCCGGCGCGACGCCACGACACTCACTTCCGGTGGCAGCTCCGAAAGCAGACGATCGACCACCGCGGTGGACATCGGCGAACCCACAGGATCCGCCTCGTCGACGGCAACCACTCCCATCCGGGAGAGATCGACGACCGCAGGCCCGACCAGCCCCTGCCCGTCACCGGCGACGACCGCGACCGCTCGCTCGCTGCGCGCCGCCCACTCGCGCACGACACTCGTCTTGCCCCACCCAGCTGGGGCGGAGATCAACGTGAGCCGGCCCCGCGCCCTGCTCTCCAACATTTCGACCAACCGCGGCCTCACGCCCGCACCCGCTCGATCCGCCATCCATCCCGTTTCACCGCCAAGCCGCCAAACCGTACTCCTCCAAATCTGGCTGACAGCGTGTCCGGCATCGTGCTGCAGTGCGCGCCGATGACGAACGCTGGATGCGTGAAGCGATTGCCGTGACGAAGGGCGGGCTCACCGCGGTTTGGCCGCGCTCGGCTTCAAGATCATCAGCACGCGCACCGAGCGGCAGGCTGACCCGGCGGACATCTCTTCGTCGCTCCACTGACGTAGGGGTGCCCGTCGGTGCTGCTCGAGTGCGAGTGTGAGTGACCATGAGCGGCGCGCGTCTGGTTCTCACCTGCGGTTTGCCCGCGGCAGGGAAGACCACGCTCGCACGACAGCTCGCGGCGGAGCGGGGCGCGTTGCGCCTCACGCAAGACGAGTGGCTCATCGCTCTGGGGTCGAGTCCCTGGGACGCGCCGACACGGGAGAAGGTCGACGATCAGCTCTGGCGTCTGGCTCGAGACGTGCTTCGCCTCGGACTGAGCGTCGTGGTCGACTTCGGACTGTGGGCGCGGATTGAACGTGACGAGATGCGACTCGCGGCTCGCAGGCTCGGCGTGAGCGTCGAGCTGCGCTATCTCGACGTGCCCGCCGAAGAACTCTGGCGGCGCATCCAAGTCAGGAACGCCGAGCCACCGTGGAACAGCTACCCGATCGGCCGCGCGGACTTCGACGAGTGGCTACGCGTCTTCGAGCCTCCCGATGCGGCCGAACTCGCACTGTTCGATCCACCGCCGGACTCGAGCTGACCCGATGGCGCGCCGAAGTGCTACCGCAGCGACGCGATGACTGTTCGGTAGGTCTGGTGCGGCGGTCGCCCGTCCGTGAGACGACGTCCGAGCTCGTCGGCCAGCAGCCGGAAGGCGAGGGCTCTGAACAGCAAGCTTCGTTCTTCCCTGGCAGCCAGGGCTCGGGCAGGCTGCTGATCGGCGTGATGCCAGAGCAGTGCGTCGCACACCACGATCGCCGCCGCCCAACGCCGCGGGCGCAGATACGGCGACACGTCCAACACCACCGGCGTGCCGTGCTCGTCGACGAACACGTTGCCGTTGAGGTCGCCATGGACGAACTGAGGTTGACGCTCGACGTCATCGAACTCGGCCGCGATGTCTGCGAACAGCTCGGCGGTCTCGGCACTGAGTTCGAGCGGCTGTTCACCCCACGCCACCCGATCGGCAATCGCCCAACGATGAGTCCGCGCCGCGAGTGCACCACCGTCGTCCTCCCGGGCCTGCTCCGCTGCGTCACAGAAGCGCAACCCGGTGGCGATCACGTCACCCCATCGCGGATTGAGGCTTCGCAAACCTGTGATGAAGCTCGTCGCCGCCCAGCCGTCGTGGACCCATTCGCCGCCGGTCGTCGGGACGGGTTCCGCAACACGAAACCCGTCAGGCTCGAGTCGGCTCAACAACCGGTACGTCCACGCCGTCTCCGCTGCATCATCGACTCGCTTCAGGACGATGCCATCGACCAGATAGGCGCCACCTTGCCCACCGGCGAGCCGCTGTGCGGCGCCTCCGACACCGAACGCGTCGAGCACCTCGCGCGACGGCGCCCTCACTTCTCGGGGCGAAGGCCGAGATGTCGTTCGAGCTCTGCGACGAGCTCATCCGGAGTGCGCGACGTCGTGTCGAGCTCGAGGTCGTACTGCACGTCTCGATGCACCACGTCGTACTGACCACGAGCGATCCCGCCATACCGATCGCCTCGCGCCTGCTCGCGCGCTTCGGCCGCGTCGAGCTCGCAGTGCACCGCGACCCGCACCACCGTCAATCCCTCGAGCTCCGCGCGCCAACCGTCGACCGCGGCACGGTCGAGCATCACGTCGTCGACGATGACGTCGAAGCCAACGCTCGCCCACACCGCCACCGTGCGCCGGTAAGCCGTCAGCATGCGCTGCCACGTCTCCCCACCGCGTACGACCAACGCGTCGTCGACCGCCTCGAGCCGGAACCCGTCGTCCGCCCAGGGGCCATCGAACCCTGGCGTTCGATGCCATGCGTCGGGCAGCCGCGCGATGCATTCGTCGATGCCGGTGCTCAACCAGCAGTCGCCGGCCTTGTGCCGGCGCGCCAGGAAGAGATCGACCAGCGTCGTCTTCCCCGAGCTCGAGGTGCCATTGAGGATCACCACCCGCCCCAATGGATCACCTCCTCGTCCGCTCGCCGTGGCCGCGCCGCCGAGGTACCTGCACGCGTGTCGAGGTCGGGATCTGGCCAGCCCATCGCGAGCGTGCCGATCGCGTCATACCCCTCGGGGACGCCCAGTGCCCGAAGCACGTCGGGCTCATGGTCGAACGGACCGAAGAACAGCACACCGAGTCCGGCGTCGATGGCCGCGAGCTGAATGAGCATCGCCGCGAACGCCGCGTCGACGGTCCAGTAGGCAACCGGCCAACGATCGGCGCTCTCACCGAGTCCGGTCGCCGCCTTGTCGGGTTCCGAGTACCGGTCGACGTAGACCGTCGCGTTCGCGAGCACGAGCACCAAGACGGGCGCGGCCAGCAACCCGGGAAACCCGAACGAGGAGCGGTCGGCGAGCGTGATGTCCCAGTAGCGCCCCGTCTGCTCGGCACCCTCGAGGATCACGAACGCGAACCCCTGGCTGTTGCCGGCGGACGGGGCGCGCCGGCCGGCGGCCACGACGTCGGCAAGCAGCTCGTGAGGGATCGGGTCGGGCCGGAACGCCCGAGTCATCCGCCGACGGCGGAGCAGCGCCTGAAAGTCGGTCAGCTCAGCTTGGCCAGGTACTCGGCCATCGCCCAACCGAAGGCGATGAGCGAGTCGCCCCGCTTCTGGTTCACGCCCTTGAACTGGGCGGCCACCTCGGGCTTGATCGACTCGGGCTTGAGCGTCTCGTGGTCGAGCACGCACGGGAACGAGCTGTCGCCTTCGGCGATGAACTTGCGGTCGTCGTACTGGCCGTTCTCGATGCCGAAGCGCTTGGCGAGCCGGCGGCCCCAGGCCCGCTCCTCGCCGGTGGCGGTGTGGTCGGGACGCGGGACGATGTCGGTGAGCACCTTGAAGGCTTCGAAGCCCGACGCATCGAGGAAGCGGGTGCCGACGAGCACGTCCTCGTCGGGGAAGGCGAGCACGGCCCGGCGGTACTGATCGGCCATCATCGCCTTGAGCACCGTGTCGCGCTTGCTCGTGCGCTTCACCGATGCGAGCCCGATGAGCACGCACGGTGTGCCGCCGATGCGCTCGAGAGTGCTGTACGAGAAACCCTTCAGCTTTCCGGCCTCGCGAGCGAGCGTGATCAGGACCCAGAGCTCGGCCTGCTTCGACAGCAAGCCCGCCTCGAACCGACTCGGCCCTTCGGCGCAGATGTCGGCCATTTCGGCCAACTCGGCGTCGGAGAGCTGCGTGCAGTCCTTGGTCTCGACCTCAATCGCCATGAGCCGCGTTGCCCCCGGAGGTAGTCAGCTGGGTCCCACTAGTCCAGCGGTTCGCCGAGAGCTGTGCAACTCGGTAGCCGTCGTTCGAGCAGGTGGGAAGCCCTTCAGCTTACCAACGCGTCGGGACCGAGCAGCACGCGCAGCTCGCCCACCAAACCGTTCGTCGTGTCCACGCAGAACTGGTCGGGAAGTCGGAGCACCTGCTGGTCGCCGAGGTGCAAGAAGACCTGCGCGTCGCCCGGATGCTCGCCGAGGATGCCCTTGAGGCGATCGATGAGCGACTCGTTCAGCCGCGTCGGCGCCAGCTTGATCCGCAGGGACTGCGACGTGTCGCCGATCCCCTCGAAGACGTCGATCTCCATGGCGATCAGCTTCGGCGCCTCTTCACGCTTGTCGACGCGCGCCTTCACGCACACGCACACGTCGTCGGCGAGCTTGTGGCCGTGCTCGGTCATCGTCTTCGGGAAGACCATCACCTCGCAGCTCGACTGCAGGTCTTCGAGGGTGAAGACCGCCATGAGCTCGCCGCGCTTGGTCCACTTGCGCTGGAGGCCCGTGATGATCCCGCCGAAGACCTTCATCGCGCCGTCCTCGAACTCGGCCAGCTCAGCGATCGACCCGTCCGTCCGACGCCGCAGGAGGGCCTCGGCCCCGAGCAGCGGGTGGTCGGAGACGTACAGCCCGAGCATCTCCTTCTCGAACGCGAGGCGTTGCATCTTCTCGAACTCGACATCGGCGATCTTGGGACGCTCGTCGAACCCGCCGTCGTCGATCGTGACCTCGCCGAACAACGACATGACGCCCATGTCACGCTCGCGGCGCCGAGCCACAACTTGGTCGATGATCGCCTCGAACGCAACGAGCAAGCCGCGCCGAGGATGCCCCATGCAGTCGAAGCCGCCGGCTTTGATCAGCGACTCGATGGTCCGCTTGTTGAGCACGTTGAGGTCGACGCGCTCGCAGAAGTCGTAGAAGTCCGTGAACGGACCGTTCGCATCGCGCTCGGCGAGGATCAGACCGACGAGCCCTTCGCCGACGTTTCGCACGGCGGAGAGCCCGAACACGATCTGGCGCTTGCCGTCCTCGGTGGTCGTCGGCGTGAAATCCGATACGGATCGGTTCACGTCGGGCACCGTCACCTCGATGCCCATCCCCCGGCAGTCAGCGAGGTACACCGCCGCCTTGTCGAGGTTGGTCTTGACGCTCGTCAGCAGCGCGGCGAAGTACTCGGACGGGTAGTTCGCCTTCAGGTATGCGGTCTGGTAGGCGATGAAGCCGTAACCGAACGCGTGCGACTTGTTGAACGCGTAGTCCGCGAACGGTTCGATGATGTCGAACAGCTTCGTGCCGAGCTCGGATCCGTACCCGGCGCGCTCACATCCGTCGACGAACTTCTCGCGCTCCTTCGCGATGAGCTTGCGATCCTTCTTCCCGCAGGCCTTCCGGAGGTTGTCCGCTTCGGCCAGCGTGTAGCCCGCGACCTTCTGCGCGACGCGCATCACCGACTCTTGGTAGATCATCAGGTGATACGTGTCGCCGAGCGCCTCTTCGAGGTCGGGGTGCATCGGCTCGATCGGCTTGCGGCCGTTCTTGCGGTCCGCGTAGTCGTTGTGCATGTTCGCGGCCATCGGACCTGGCCGGTACAGCGCGACCAGAGCAGCGACGTCTTCGAACGTCGTGGGCGCGAGCGAACGCATCAGCGCCCGCATCGGTCCACCTTCGAGCTGGAACACGCCCATGGTGTCGGCGCGGCGCAACAACTCGAAGGTGGGCACGTCGTCGAGTGGGATCGAGTCGATGTCGAGGTCGATGCCACGCGTGTTCTTGATGATCTCGACGGCGTCGGTCAGCACGTCGAGGTTGCGCAGCCCGAGGAAGTCCATCTTCAACAGGCCGAGGTCTTCGACGCCGTGCATCTCGTACTGCGTCACGACCGGCGCGAGCTCGGGGTCCATGCCCGGATCCGGTTTGCGCTGGATCGGCAGGTACTCGGTGAGCTTCTCCTTCGTGATCACCACGGCCGCGGCGTGGATGCCGTCCTGGCGCCGCAGGTTCTCGAGGCCCTTGGCGACATCCATCACGCGCTTGAGGTCGGCGTCGGTCTCGTACATGGCCCGCAGATCGCCGGCCATCTTGTAGCCGTCCTCGTAGCCCGTGGTCAGCTCGAGGCAGGCCTTCAACGGCGTGTCGCGTCCCATGATCAGCGGCGGCATCGCCTTCGCGACGCGGTCACCGATGGCGTACGGATACCCGAGCACGCGGGCTGCATCGCGCACCGCGGCACGCGCCTTGATCGTCGAGAACGTCACGATCTGCGCGACGTGATCGCGTCCGTACCGCTCGGCGGCGTAACGGATCATCTCGTCGCGATAACGAGAGTCGAAGTCCATGTCGATGTCGGGCATCGAGATGCGAGACGGGTTGAGGAAGCGCTCGAACAGCAGGTCGTACTTGATCGGGTCGAGGTCGGTGATGCGCAGGCAGTAGGCGACCGCGCAACCGGCCGCGCTGCCACGACCGGGCCCGACCCGGATCCCCGAATCGCGAGCGTGCTTGATCAGGTCCCAGACGATCAGGAAGTACGAGCTGAAGCCCATGTCGTCGATCGTCTTCAGCTCGTAGTTGAGTCGATCGACGACCGTGTCGGTGAGCGCGCTCCCCCAGCGCTGCTTCGCGCCTTCCATCGTGAGGTGGAGCAGGTACTCGCTGTCGGAGTCGAAGCCCGGCGGCACGTCGAACTTCGGGAGCTGCGGCTTGCCGAACTCGATCTCGACGTTGGCGCGCTCGGCGATCAGCAGCGTGTTGTCACACGCTTCGGGAAGCTCGCCGAACAGCCGGCGCATCTCGTCCGCGGTCTTGAGGTAGTGGCCCTCTCCGCTGAACTTGAAGCGCTCGTCCCCGGATTGGCTGATGAGCGCGTTGGTCTGCACGCACAGCAGCGCGTCGTGCGCCTCGGCATCTTCCGGCTTCGTGTAGTGCGAGTCGTTCGTGGCCAAGAGCGGCGCCCCGAGCTTGCGGGCGATCTCGACCAGCTGCGGGTTGGTGCGCGACTGCTCGGGGATGCCGTGGTCCTGCAGCTCGATGAAGAAGTTGTCGGGCCCGAAGATCTCCTGGAGCCGCCCGGCCTTCTTGAACGCGGTGTCGAAGTCGTCGGCCAGCAGCGACTGGAGCACGTGACCGCCGAGGCAGCCGCTCGTGGCGATCACGCCTTCGCTGTGCTCGTCGAGGATGTCCCAGTCGACCTTCGGCTTGCGGTAGTAGCCCTCGAGGAAGGCCCGGCTGGCGAGCTGGATCAGGTTCTTGTAGCCGGCGTTGTTCTCGGCCAGCAGCGTGAGGTGGTACCAGGCCTTCTTGCCGCCCTCACCCTCGCCCCCGGTGTCGTCGATCTTGCCCCGGGTGTTGATCCGCTCGAAGCGGTTGTCGTGGGCCATGTAGGCCTCGAAGCCGAGCACCGGAGTGATGCCCGCCTTCTTGCACGCCGCGTAGAACGGGAGGATCCCGTACATGTTCCCGTGGTCGGTGATCCCGAGCGCCGGTTGACCGTCTGCCGCAGCCGCCGCCACCGCTTCGTCGACTCGCGATGCCCCGTCCAGCATCGAGAATTCGGTGTGCACGTGGAGGTGCGCAAAGCTCTCAGCCACCGATGCCCTGATCCTCTCCACAACGTTGTCCCCGGGGCTTCCACACCGTGTGGACAAATGACAGCAGTGTGATTCTCAATGTAGCAGTGTTCGGCCCGCGCGACGAGAGGCTCCGCGGCGAGCCCCCGGGGCGACTGTCGTGCACCGCCACGGCCCCTGGGGGAGGCGATGCACGATCGTCCCCCTCCCCGGGTTCAGCAGTCCTTCTTCACCGTGTCGACGATGCCGTGTGCGTAGTACGGGACGAACTCGGGCTTGAGGTGCACGGAGTCGAGCGACCAGTCGGGGTGCTGGCGATACTCGGTCTCCCAATCGAACACGTGCATGTTCGGGTGCGCCTCGGCGACCGCGGCGAGGTGCTCGTTGAAGCCGTGGGCCCGGCCATCGTTGTCGAGCAGGATGCCGAGCCCGACGAAGACGACGCAGGGAACCGCGGCAAGGAACGTGACCGCTTGATCGATTCGGCTGGCGAGCTCCGTTCCGTCCACGCCGGAGTCGACGTCGTTCGTGCCGAGCTCGATCACAACCGGACCGGAGGAGTGGTGGCCGAGCGCCGCGATGTTCATCATGCGCGACGCGAGCCGGATGCCGGGGATGCCGTCGACGCTCATCGAGTAGCCGGCATCGTGGCCTGCGGCCACGAGTTGGTCCTTCGCGGCGAACGTCAACGAATCACCCAGTACGACCATGTCTTCGCGCGGGCGCAACAGCCGAACGCCGACCACCGTCGCGGCCACGAGCGCGAGCACCACCAGCACGGCGGTGACAGGACGTGGGACTCGCGCGGGCGCCGGCAACGACACCTCCTGGGGTACGTGGCTACAGATACGTACCCGGGCGCTCCCCGCCGTCAGGCATCTGGCCTGCTGGGAGCTGTCGCCGCATGTCCTCGAGCTGCTGGCGGGCCTGCATCTGCTGCGCGAACAGCGTCGCCTGGATGCCGTGGAAGAGTCCCTCGAGCCAGCCCACCAGTTGCGCCTGCGCGATCCGCAGCTCGGAGTCGGTGGGCACACCCTCGCCTTGGAAGGGAGGCGCCAGGCGCTTCAGCTCTTCCTGCAGATCCGGCGACAGCGATTCGGACAGCTCGGCGATCGATGTCTCGAAGATCTTGGCAAGCCGGTCGCGGCTGGCCTCGTCGAGGGGCGCGGCCCGTACCTCGTCGAGCAGCTGCTTGATCATCGAGCCGATGCGCATGACCTTGGCGGGCTGCTCCACCGACTCGCGGAGAGGGCCCTCCTCGGCGGGCGGTGGCGCGGGGACGCCCGGAACGACCTCGGGACGTTCGACGGCCTGCGGTTCGGACGGATCAGACATGAGGGATCGACATTAGGCCCGACCGACGAGCAGCGGAACGTAGAGCTCCGCCGCGGTCGCCGAGCCGTGCCGCCCGACGAGGTCGTACGGGCCGCTGTCGGTCGGTTCACTGAAGGCCACATCGGTCCTCGCGACGAGCGCGACATCGCCGAGGCGCGATGCGGCGTCGGCGGACACGTGGGGACCGAACCACCCTTGTTCGATCATCTCGTCGCGTGTGAGGACCCAGGCGTCGTCGCCGTGCGCGGCGATCGCAGCGTCGACGAGCAGTGACGCATGTCCGGGGCGGGCGTGCAGCCACCGGAACCGTCCCTCCCCCGACTGCAACGACACGTGCGTCATGAGCTCACTCGCGAGTGGGATCACACGGTCGCCCACCTCGACCTGCCCATGGTCGGATACGACGACGACCGCGGTCCCGGAAGGAACCGCGTCGAGCAGATCCGCAACGAGACGATCGGCCGCGGCGAGCTCGGCGTCGTAGTGCTCGCCGAGTCCGTACTCGTGACTCACCTTGTCCACGCCGTCGTAGTACGCGTAGGCGAAAGGCTCGGAGGTGCGCATGCAACGTGCCACTTCGGTGACGAGCGTCGACGTCATGCGGTAGCCCGTGAAACGGGTCGCGTCGAGGTGAGCCATCGTGAAGCCCGAGCGAGCGAACTCGGCGCGGGTCACGACAGGAGGTCGCTGCCCGAGGAACGGCAACTGCGACTGGATCTTCTGCGGCGGGATGGTCTGGCGAGCGTCGCCCGCGGCGGTGGACCACCGCAGGATGTTCAGCACCTCGCCGTGCACGTGGATCCGGTAGCCGATGATGCCGTGCTCACCCGGAGGCGTTCCGGTCACGAGGGACGTCAGCGCCGTCGCGGTCGTGGTCGGCAGCACCGTTGCGATCGGCCCACCTTCCATCGCGGCCAGCGTCGGGGCGAGGTGGCGACGGGCCTGGAGCTGCTCCCATCCGACACCGTCGAGCGCCAGCACGACGACCTGATCGGCGTCGATGGCGGCCTGCGGCAACCACGACGGCGCGCGCTCCGGACGCTCCAACAGCGTGGGCACGACGTTGCACAGACAAGCGCCGCCATAGTCGGGCACCAAGGGTGCCGAAACGGATTCCTCGCCCACTCCGATCCTTTCGAGCTCCCAGTCACCCTACCGGTCCCGTGGTACCTGCCCAGGCGTATCGTTCACAGACCATGAAGGTGTCGACCCGCGGTGACTACGCCTGTCGAGCGTTGCTCTCCTTGGCGTTGCACGGCGACGGGGCGGGGCCGACGTCGGTCAGGGACATCGCCGAGCGCACGGGTCTGCCGCAGCCCTACCTCGAGCAGATCCTGCTGGCCCTGAAGGGAGCGGGCATCGTGCGCTCCAAACGCGGCGTCGGCGGCGGCTACGTGCTCGCCCGCGAGCCGGCGGCCATCACGCTCGGCGACATCGTGAGCGCGGTGGACGGGCCGATTGCCGTCGGCGACTTCGGTGAGCCGCACCAGAACGGCGCGTGCGACCACGAAGGTCAGTGCGTGTTGCTGGCCGTCTGGGCCGGGGTCGGTGACGAGATGCGCCGTCTGCTCGACGGGCTCACGCTCGCGGACGTGGCGGCGATGGCACGCGGTCAGAAGCCGTGGCCCGCAGCTGACTGAGAACGTCCTCCAGCTCGGACGGAAGCGGGGCGTCGAACGCGAGCCGCGCGCCCGTCACCGGATGCTCGAGCGCGAGATGCTCGGCGTGCAGGAAGAACCGGGTCATGTCGGTGAAGGGGGCTCGATGACCTCCGTAGCGACGGTCGCCGACCACGGCGTGGCCGATGGTCTCCAGGTGGACCCGGATCTGGTGCGTGCGTCCGGTGTCGAGCGTGCAGCGCAGCAACGTGACCGCGACGGGGTCGTCGTAGCGCTCGATCACCTCGTACGTCGTGCGTGCCTCTCGACCACGAGCGGACACGGCCATGCGCGTCGGCGCCCGCACCGAGCGGCCGATCGGGGCGTCGATGAGGCCCCGGGGGGCGTCGAGGTGTCCCCACACCAGCGCGAGGTAGCGCCGGACGATTCCGTGCGCGCCGACCTGTTGCGCCAGGCCCGCGTAGCCCTCGGCCGAACGGGCGACGAGCAGCAGCCCCGACGTGTCCTTGTCGATCCGGTGCACGATGCCTGGTCGCTCCGGGTCTCCCACTGACCTGATCTCCGGGTAGCGCGCGAGCAGTCCGTGCACGAGCGTGCCCGTTTGGTTGCCGGCACCGGGATGGACGACCAGCCCGGCCGGCTTGTCCACGACGACGACGTCGGCGTCCTCGTACACCGCATCGACGGGCACCCTCGGGTCGGGATCCAACGACGACGCCCGGGGTTCGGGCGCAGCGTCGATGTCGAGCACCGAGCCCTCCTCCACGCGGCTCGACCCTTTCGTCACCGCGTTGCCGTCGACCCGCACCGCTCCGCGAGCAATGAGCGCGGCGGCCTCGGCGCGGGTGCAACCCGTGAGCAACGCGACGATGCGGTCGACGCGCTCACCGACGAGCGCCGCAGGAACGTCAGGCACGGTCCGAGGACGCGGTGAACACCAGCAACACGCCGCCGACCGTGATGGCGATGTCGGCGACGTTGAAGATGGGCCACCACTGCGGGTCGATGAAGTCGATCACGCCTCCGCCGAGAAATCCGCTCCCCTCCCGAAACGCGCGATCGACGAGGTTCCCGAGTGCGCCGCCGAGGACCAGGCCGAGACTGAGCACCCCGAGCTTGGAGTCGACGCTGCGGCCGATGACGAGGAACACGATCACGATGACGATGGCGAGGATCGCGATCACGCCGCCGCTGCCCAGCCCGAGGCTGAACGCGGGTCCGCGGTTCTTGGCGAGATGGAAGCGCAGCGTCCAGAACAGGTCGATGTCGCGCGTCGCGAGAGTGTTGACCGCCCACGTCTTCGCGAGCTGATCGATGGTGATGACGACGGTGGCGATCACGACCACCAGCGCCGTGCGCCGGCTCGGTGTCACGACCGAGCCACTGCGGGTTATCGCCGGCCCAGCCCCATGCTCTTGCACGACACACACAGCGCCGCATACGGGATCGCGCGCAGACGTTCCTTCGGGATGTGGCTCCCGCACTGCTCGCACGTGCCGTACGTGCCGTCCGCGATCTTGGCCAACGCGGCGTCGATCTCGTCGACAGCGGCTCGGGCCTGGAACGACAGCGCGAGATCGCGCTCGCGCTCGACGGCCAGCGTGTCGCCTTCGCCTGACTCCTCGTCGAACTGGACGTCACCGGGCTCGCGCTCGGCGGCGAGTTGATCCGCTTCGGCCTGCAGGGCGTCGGCTTGGTGGGTGTACGTGGCGCGCTCTTCTTCCAGCGCGGCCTTCTGGCCGAGGAGGAACTTGTCGAGCACGACCGGTCCCTTCCGGGCCGGTGCCTTCTTTGCTGCGGTGGGAGGGTTGATGATCGGCCCCAGGTTCTTGATGGGTGCGGGCGTCGCTTTGGCCGGTGCGACCTTCTTCGCGGGCGCTGCCTTCTTGGCGGGTGCGGACTTGGCGACGGGTGCGGACTTCGCTGTAGGTGTGGACTTCGCTGCGGTCTTCGCGGCGGCCTTGGCCGGCGCCGCTTTCTTGGCCGGTGCGCTCTTGGCGGGCGCTTTCTTGGCGGGCGCGGCCTTCTTGGCGGCCGCTGCCTTCTTCTTGACCGGCGGCGCCTTCTTGGCAGGCGTCGCGGCCTTCTTCTTGGCGGGCGCTGCCTTCTTGACTGCCTTCGCTTGCTTCTTGGGTGCTTGCTTCTTGGTCGGCATGGTCTTCCGGTCGTCGTGCTGGTCGAACTGGCCTGGCCCCCCGGGCCGCCAAAAGGTGCTGGAGTGTAAGGGCGACGGCGGGGCGATTCAACCTTCGGCGGGTCAGCCCTTCTTCCAGCGATCCCGGTCGGCGGGCCCCGGGCCACTCGTTCCGGTGGCCACCAGCTCGTCGAGCCGCTCGGCGAACGCGTCGACATCGTCCACCACGACCCGGAAGTGCTTCGTCCTGCTCTTCTCGCCGGACACCAGCGACACGTCCTTCGCCTTGAGGCCGAATGCCTCGACGAGCACGGACGCGAGCGCGTCGTTGGCGCGGCCGTGCTCCGGCGGGACCGCGATCCGGATCTTGAGCGCGTCGCCGTGCCGACCGGTGATCTGGGTGCGGCCCGCGCCCGGCTGCGCGTGCACGTGCAGGTCGATCGAGCCGTCGTCGTTGACCGCGTACAGCTGCGTATGCATGGGTGCGCAACGCTAGCGCCGACCTAACGTGGGCAAAATGTTTGCTCCGCTGCCGGACAAGCCCGACCACGACGCACTCGAGCGCAACATCCTCGATCTGTGGGCGCGTGAGTCGACGTTCGAGCAGGTGCGCGCCAAGAACGCCGACGGCGATCGATTCAGCTTCATCGACGGGCCGGTCACTGCGAACAAGACGTTGGCCGTCCACACCGCGTGGGGCCGCACGTTGAAGGACGTCTTCCAGCGCTACAAGGCGCTGCGCGGCTACCACCAGCGCTACCAGAACGGCTTCGACTGCCAGGGGCTCTGGATCGAAGTCGGAGTGGAGCGCGAGCTCGGCCTGAACTCCAAGCGCGACATCGAGGAATTCGGGCTCGAGGAGTTCGCGCGGCGGTGCCGCGCCGTCGTCGAGTGGTCATCCGCCGAGATCACGAAGGGCTCGATCCGCCTCGGGCAGTGGATGGACTGGGGCCGCGACTACTTCACCTTCTCCGACACGAACATCGAGTACATCTGGCGGTTCCTTGCGATCATCAACGAGCGCGGGTGGCTCTACCGCGGCCACCGCCTGACCGAGTGGTGCCCGCGCTGCGGCACGTCGATCAGCGCCCACGAGCTGGTCGGGTCCTACGTCGACCAGGAGGACCCGTCGCTGTTCGTGCGGTTCCCGCTGACCGACCGCCCCGGTGAGGCGCTCGTCGTCTGGACCACCACGCCGTGGACGCTGCCG
>DASUCS010000129.1:0-7882 GCA_036275935.1 Acidimicrobiales bacterium | reverse complement strand
CGTGACATCGTGGTCGACGCCGCCCCCAGGTCCGCGCGCCGGATCGCCGTGGACGAGTAGTCCCGGCCGGTCGGTGATGTGTTGATCGAGCGTGCCTCCCAGCGCGACGTTCAGCACTTGGTGGCCGCGACAGATGGCCAGCACCGGAAGCTGTGCATCGAGCGCCGCCTCGAGTAGTGCGAACTCGAACGCGTCGTAGGCCGGGTTGATGCCGTACGCCGCCGGGTGGATGTCCTCCCCGTAGCGCGCCGGGTCGATGTCCGCACCGCCTGGCAGGACCAGCCCGTCGAACGGCGCCAGCACGGTCGGCGCGTCGATCTGGTCGAGCGGGGGTGGGATCACCAACGGACGTCCGCCCGCTCGGTCGAGGGCGTCGGTGTAGCCACGAGGGAGCGCAATCGCACCGGCAACCCACGATGCCACGCGGCCGGGTTGCAGCTGGCGCGCTGTCATCGCGATGAGCGGTCGTCGCGTGCGCGCCGCGGTCATCGACCAATCATGGCGTGCCTGCGGCGGGGTTGTGCCGCTTGGCTCCGGGGTACCGACCGCCGAATACGCCACAGAAGGAGCGATGCATGGCTGGCCAGACGAAGCCATCCGATGACACTCGAGCCGAGGAAGCACGTGAAGCCGTGAAGGCCCACGATGCGGGGCAAGAGCCCACTGCGGACGAGGCCAAGGCGGCCGAGAAGAACAAGGTCGACGACAAGACGCGCGAGGGATATGAGGAGATGCTCGAGCGCGGCGCCAACCAGAAGGGTGAAGGGAAGCCGGGCGTGTGACACGCCCGGTTCTCATCCGAGTGTTCTGCCGTACGCGCAAGGCCGGCCCCGAAGGGCCGGCCTTGCTAACGGGGTGCCCGGGCGGGAGGCACCCCGTCCTTGGGGCGCTACCCGTCGCTCCGCGGTGTAAACCGCCGAGCGACGGACGGCGAACTCAGTCGCGGTGGAGCTTGTCCTTCACCTTGTCGACGGCGTCCTCCACCTTGTCCTTGACGTCGTCGGCGAACTCTTTGACCTTCGCGCCTGCTTGGTCCGCCTTGCCCTCGCGCTTCAGCCGGTCGTTGTCGGCGATATCACCCGCCGCTTCCTTGACGCGACCCTTGGCGTCATCGACGTTGCTGCCCATCGTGAACTCCCTTTCGAATCGATGGCGATCTGTTCGACTTGCCCCTCGTTGGGGGTTTGCCAAACATCGCCACTAACGTCGCTCTGGGCGCCCCAATAGAAGGATGTGTGTTGAACGACAACCGCGCTGACGGGCTGATCGAGTTGGTACTTCCCGCGGACACGCGTCTCGTGCGCGTCGCGAGGCTGGTCGCGAGTGGTGTGGCGACAACGGCAGGATTCGATGTCGACGAAGTCGAAGATCTTCGAATCGCAGTTGACGAGTTGTGCACTGCGTTGGTCGAGGGCGGCGACGGTTCACCGTTGCTCCTCGGGTTCGATCTCGGCGACGGAGAAGTGACGGTGGTCGGCAGCACGAGTGCATCAGGTGGTGTTGCGTTCGAACCGGATCGACTGGCGTTGAGCCGTCAGATCCTGGCGGTAGTCGCAGACGATCATCATCTGAGCGCCGACCACGGGCAGATCAGCGTGCGGGTCCACAAGCGGAGGACCGACTCCAAGGATGCCTGACGCCGACGACGACACCACTGGTGTCAGCTCGGCGGAAGAGGGTGAGACGGTCGAGGACCGCTTTCGTCGTCACCGCGAGACCGGTGACCGCCAACTCCGCAACGAGCTCATCGAAGAGCACAGATGGGTGGCAGTGCACTGCGCCCGCCGTTTCGACCATCGCGGTGAGCCCCTCGACGACTTGATCCAGGTCGGCCAGCTGGGTCTGCTCAAGGCCGTCACACGATTTGATCCCGAGGTCGGCGTGTCGTTCGCCAGCTATGCGATCCCGACGGTGATGGGCGAGTTGCGCCGCCACTTCCGTGATGCGACGTGGGCGATCAAGGTGCCGCGGCGCGTCAAAGACCTGCACGTCGACCTCGGGAACGCGGTGGACTTCCTGTCAGGGGAGAACAATCGACCCCCGACTCCGAACGAGATCGCCGAGCACCTCGGTGTGAGCGTCGACGATGTCCTCGAAGCGATGGAGGCGGGAGGCGCCTATCGCACGTCACCGTTGGTGAGCGCGAACGACGACGACGACGGCCGTCGCGAGGCGATCGCACTCAAGACCGACGACGCGCAACTCGCAGGCGCGGATGATCGATTGCTCGTGCGCCAGCTGCTCGAGACCCTCCCCGAGCGCGAACGGACGATCGTCGAGCTTCGGTTCTACGCCGGGCTGAGTCAGAGCGAGATCGCCGAGCGCGTCGGTGTGAGCCAAGTGCACGTCTCGCGGCTTTTGCGCAGCAGCCTCAGCGCGTTGCAGCGCGCCGCGGGAGACCGCAATCCCGACGAGGGGTAGCGAGGTCGAACGCTCAGTCGGCGACGAGCAGTGCGCGCGTCCCGGTCATCTCCAGGACACGGTCGACTGCTGGGCTGAGCGACTCCAGCCGGAGCGTTGCACCGGAGGTCTCCAGCTGTTCGCGGGCGCTGAGCAAGGCGCGAAGCCCCGACGAGTCGATGAAGTTCAGTCCGCTGACATCGACGACGACTGACGACGCACCTCGGCCGGCGAGGCTCGACAGCTCCTCTGCGAGGGCGCCGGCGCGATCGAGATCGAGCTCGCCCCGCAACGTCACGCGCGCAACCGCGCCTTCGACGGCGGCGTCGACGCTGAGAGGGGCTTCGTCGGACACGGGCGGGACCTTAGCCGTCCACGCGTGCCCTTCCTCAAGCAGCGGGCAATGTGATGTCCGAATCAGACAATCGTTGTGCAGGATGCGGCAACGCGCGGTGATCGCTGGACGACGATCGGTACCGGCGTGACACTGAGCGTCGTGATCGACCTCGACGTGTTCGACCTTCCGGCCGATCACCCTGGCGTTGCCGACGATGCCTATCGCCGCCGCCGCGCCGCCATCGCCGAGGTTGCCGCTCGTTTTCGGCCGGGGGAGCCGATACCCGACGTGACCTATGTCGAAGAAGAAGACGAGGTCTGGCGGACCGTCGCGTCGGAACTGGCTCGAAAGCACGAGCGGCTCGCGTGTTCGGCATACCTCGAGGGCGCGCACCGGCTGGGATTGCGCTCCGATCGCGTGCCGCAACTGCAGGAGGTCAGCGAGCGACTCTTCTCGTTGACCGGCTTTCGAATCGAACCCGTCAGCGGGCTGGTGCCGACCCGGGTCTTCTACGGAGCTCTGGCCGATCGAGTGTTCCTGGCGACGCAATACGTGCGACACCACAGCGTGCCCTTCTACACGCCAGAGCCCGACGTGATCCACGAGGTGATCGGGCACTGCAACGCATTGGCGCATCCCGAGCTCGCCGAGCTGTACCGGTTGGCGGGCGAGGCGTCACGCCGATGCCGAACCGACGAGGCGCTCGAGTTCTTCAGCCGTGTGTTCTGGTTCAGCCTCGAGTTCGGCGTCGCGTGGGAACGAGGCGAGCTGCACACCTATGGCGCGGGTCTCTTGTCGTCGTACGCGGAGATCGAGAAGTTCCGCGAGGCAGAGTGTCGCCCTCTCGATGTCGTCGAGATGGGGACGACGTCCTACGACATCACGCACTACCAACCCACGCTCTTCGCGGCGACGTCGTTCGACGCCGCGGTCGACGCGCTGGCGGAGTTCTTCGCGCACTTCGACGATGGTGCGTGGCAGCGGTTACGCGTTTCTTGACCTGGAGCAGACGTCAGCCTCACCTGCGGTCGTTCACGATCGGTCCCGGGCGAACCAACCTCTCGCCAAAGGAGACCAGGAATGAAGCGATTGCTGACGATGCCCATCCTTCTCGGAGTGGGCGCCGGCGCGCTGGTGCTCGGGGGCGTCGCGACGGCCATGACCGGCGCCGACCACGCCTCGCTGCCGCCGGCGGCCGTCGCCCACATGAATTCGAACGCCGTCGAGCACTCGGCGGTGACCGCCGACTCGTCGTCCACGTCATCGTCGTCGTCCGAGAGCGAGTCCGAGGACACGAGCTCGTCGACCGATCCGACCACGAACTCAACGGACTCGACCGAATCGACCGACTCGACGGACTCGAGCGGACCGTCGACGAACGCCGGACCGGGTTCCGCGTCGTCTTCGTCGGACGACAACGGCACGGAGGTCGAGAACGAGCATCAGGTCGATGACCGCGGTGACGACGACAGCACGGAGAGCTCGTCGTCGGACACCACCACCTCGACCACAACCAGCAGCTCGAGTGAGGACAACCACAGCGGTGAGGACGGCGGCGGGCACGACGGCGGCGACCACCACGGCGACCGCAGCGGCTCGAGCAGCTCGAACGACGGCTGACCATTACTGACGCCGCCCACCCCACGGTGCGCACCGACGTGACGAATGCTCACGGCGGTGCGCACCGGTCGCGTTCAGGGCGAGGCAATCGGAAACGTCAGGGCGATGCGGGCGCCCCCCAACGCGCTGCGGTCGATCGCGAGAGTGCCGCCCGCGGCCTCCGCCGTTCGTCGGGCGATGTCGAGGCCGAGACCGGTGGACCCGCCGCCACTGCGTCCGCGGCGAACGCGCGCAGGGTCGAGTCCGGAGCCGGCGTCCTCCACGATCAGCACGACGTTCGAGCCGTCCCGTCGCAACGCGACGGCAAACTCGGCTTCGTCGGGCGTGTGTTCGAAAACGTTGCCGAGGAGTGCGTCGAGCGCCGCTTCGAGATCGCGACCCGAGGCGGGCACCGGGAGCGGACCGGCGTCGAGGTCGGACGTGAGCGTGCGGCCTTGGTCATCGGCGAGCGCGCCCCAGAACGTGACGCGGTCACGAGCGATCGCGGCGAGGTCTGACGGACCACCCACGTCATCGGTGATCGGGCGTCGAGCCTCGGCGATGAGGCTCGTGACCGCGTCCTCGAGCTCGACGACTGCGGCCCGTACGCGTTCGCGTGTCACGGTGTCCGGGATCGCGTCCGCTTCGAAGCGTAGGACGGTCAATGGAGTGCGCAGACTGTGCGAGAGGTCCGCGACCAGCTCACGTTCGGATGCGAGGAGCACGCCGACCCGATCGGCGAGGACGTTGAACGCCTGCCCGACCGCCGCGACCTCTTCGGGGCCCTCGGGCTCCACCCGTTGCGTCAGGTCGCCTTCACCGAGCCGAGCCGCGGCCGTGGAGAGTCTTCGCACAGGACGAACCATCGACGCGCCCAGTCGATCGGACACGAACACCGCGCCGAGCACGAGCAGCGCGCCGAGACCGACGAGCGTGATCGTGGCTCTGTTCACGCCTTTGTGCAGGAGCGCGTCGGGTACCCACACGCGCACCACGTTGTGGCCCGCTGCAGTTGTCACCGCGGTGAACACCGCTGTCCCGCCGGCATGGGACGCGGAGAACGAGGTCCCTCCCTGGGCCAACGCCAAGTCGTCGTCCTGGGAGATCGGAGGACCGATCTGACGACCGGAGGGCAACACGACGGTCAGGCGGTTGTCGCGGCCGGCGTCAGTTCCCGCGATCGCGAGCGCGATTCGATCCTCGGTCGCGACGATGACGGGGGTCATGGCCGCGGCGTCGCGTTCCGCGTTGCTGATCGCTCGATCCCGCGCGACGGTGCGCACCAGGACGATGAGCGGCACGAGGAACGCGACCGTCACCATCAGGGAGATCGCGAGAGCGACGACGATCAGCCGTCGGCGCACCGTTACGGCTCGGGTTCGACGAGCTTCAGCCCGACCCCGCGGACGGTGTGCAGGTAGCGGGGTTCCGCCGCGGACTCTCCGAGTTTGCGGCGCAACCACGACACATGGACATCCACGGTCTTGTCCCCTCCACCGTACGGCTGCCGCCACACCTCTGCGAGCAGCTCGCGTCGGGCCACGACCTGTCCCTTGCGCCGAGCAAGATAGGAGAGGAGGTCGAACTCCTTGCGGCTGAGCTCGAGTGGCTCGTCGCCGAGCGTCGCGACTCGCCGGCCTTCGTCGATGCAGAGGTCGCCCACCTCGATGATCGGTTGTATCGCCGTCTCGTTCGAACGGCGCAGCACCGCGCGCACGCGCGCCTCGAGGTGATCGACCGAGTACGGCTTCACGATGTAGTCGTCCGCACCGGCGTCGAGCAGGCGCACGATCTCGCTCTCGTCGTCGCGGGCAGTCGCGACAACGACGGGAACGGCGCTCACCGCCCGCAGCATCTTCAAGAGCTCGCTGCCATCGACGTCCGGGAGGCCGAGATCGAGGACGACCACCTCCGGGGCCCAGTCGACGACCTCGCGCAGCGCTTCCATCGCTGTACCCGCGGCGCGGACCGAGTGTCCGCGGTCGGACAGCTCGCGCACCACCGTGGAGCGGATGCGTTGGTCGTCCTCGACCACGAAGATGGCGGACATCGAGAGGCAAGAGTAAGCGCCCGGCTTCCCGCCGGAGGCCCGCCACGCGACGCTCTTAGCGGTGATTTAGGGCTGGCTTGTTCTGGACCGACGCCGCGTCGAGCATGCTGGGACGCATGCGACGCAACGGCCTGCTCGTCGGCGGATGGGCGATGGCCACGCTGCTGGCGCTGGTGTTGGGTTTGCAGGGAATTCGCTCGGTCTCGAACTCAGTGACCGATCATCGTCCGGCGCCGCTGTCGCCCGCGTCCGTGCGCGCCGCCCTGCAACGTACGAACGCCCCCACATCCACGACGACGATCGCAGCCGTCACGACGGCAACGACGGCTGCCGGTGATGTGCCTGCCGGGTCCGTGTCGTCGTCCGACGTCGTGGTCCCGATCGTCAACGGCGACGTCGGGTCCACGGCGTCGGGCGGCCCTCCTGCCACGGTCGCCCCTGATGTCGCGTCGAGTGACTCCAGTGCGCCGAGCACGTCGAGCGCCGACGGCGGAGATGGCAGCAGCTCGTCGAGTCAGTCGAGCTCTGATTCGTCGTCCGCGCCCTACATCGATCGGGTCTACCAACTCGACGGCGGCAGTGTTGCCGTGCGTTACCAGAACGACGCGGCGCATCTGCTGTGGGCAACTCCGAACCGCGACAAGGGGTACGCGGTCGATCAAGCGCAGGAGGACGGCGGAACGGTCGATGTGCGGTTCCGCAATCGCGACACGGGCGCCGAGTCGCGGCTGCGCGCGTACTGGGACGGCGGTCCGCAGTACGAGATCGAAGAAGACTGATCAGAACAGATCGTCGGGCGGTTGCTGCGCCCACCAGCTCGACAGCGACGCGGCGGCGGCGAGGTACAGGCGTCGGTGATCGGGATCCGCGTCGGCGGCGTCGAAGCAGGCCTGCGTGTACTTCGCGAGGTGGGCGTCGTGGTGGAGCGAAGCGCGGGTCGCGAGCTCGGTCACGATGCCCGGGATGTCCTCGTCCGGCGCGTACCACGCAACCGACGCGGCGTGCTCCTGCCCTTCGTCAATCGCCTCCGCTAACCCGATGGGCGCGAGGCGCGCGGGCACGTCGTTCGGGTTGACCTCGTTGTGGCCCAAGGCGGCGCGGAAACCGACGACGTGCGTGGCGGCGACCGCGACGGCGGTGCGCGGGGGAGTGCCGTGGCCGGCGAGCGCGATGACGGCCTGGGGCATGGTGAGGCAATGGGTCCACCCGTAGGGCGCGTGGTCCGGAGGCTCCTGCAGCATCGAAAGCGCGGCGACGCGTGACAGCTCCCGGCGAGCGGCGTGCGGATCGGCGCTCGTGAGGCCAGTGAGGAGCTTCGCCGCGACACCGCTGTCCTCGGCCTGACTCATGATCGGGAAGATGAAGTCGCTGCCGGGCAGGCCCAGCATGGGTACGTCGAGCAGCGCATCGATGAGTGCCGGGCTGGTCGGCTCGTCGGGATCGGGATGCTCGAACCAGCGCAGCTGCCAGTCCGGATGACGAGCGAGCTCGCGAGC
>DASUCS010000128.1:0-18570 GCA_036275935.1 Acidimicrobiales bacterium | reverse complement strand
GGCATCGCCTCGAAGTCGCCGGCGACGCGCATGCGCTGGTACTCCTGCATCTTCTGCACGCGCTTGGCGATCGTCTCGAAGTTGGTGAGCATGCCGCCGAGCCAGCGCTCGTTGATGTAGGGCATGCCGCACTTCTCGGCGTAGGACTGGATCGGGTCCTGGGCCTGCTTCTTGGTCCCGATGAACAGCACGTTCCCGCCGTCGGCGACGAGGTCGCGTACGAACGAGTAGGCGGTCTCGATCCTGGCCAGCGTCTGCTGGAGATCGATGATGTAGATCCCGTTGCGCTCTCCGAAGATGAACCGCCGCATCTTGGGGTTCCAGCGCCGGGTCTGGTGACCGAAGTGGACTCCGGCCTCCAGCAGCTGCTTCATGGTCACTACGGGGGCGTCCATGACGATGTGCTCCTTCCCCATCGGTTGGTCGATGCCTGCGGCGCAACGCTGCACCCCGAGGGGTGCCGCGCACCGTGGGACGGCGCAGGCAGTAGTCACGGCCCCGCGGTTGCGAGACCGTCGGGCAGTGTAGCGGGCCCCCTTCTGTCGGCCCGAAGCGCTACCAGCTGAGCTCGGCGGCGAGGAAGTCTTCGCCGTGCTCGACCAGGGTGCCCGAGGTGGCATCGACGACGGCGTCGATGACGTCGCTGCAGGTCGGGCCCAGCCCCGCCTGGGCGAGGGCGATCTCGCGTCGCGTCGCTCCCGAGCCCGGCAGCTGGTCGTGGGCCGTGGGGCCGTCGACGCCCACCACGACGTTGGTGGCGCCGTCGAGGTGGGCCCGCGTCGACGGCACCGTGAGATCGGTGCGGCCGGCGATGGACACCACGTGCACACCGTCGGGGATCGGTTCCTGGTTCAGCTCGTCCAGGAACGGCGATCCGGGGGCGAGCTGACCGACGGCGACGTCGTCCGGCTCGATCGGTAGGTCGATGAGGCTCTGGACCCCCTCGAACAGACCCGGATCGATCGGGTTGGCCGCGGCACCCTGCACCAGCGCGGCGACGTCGGCACCGTGATGCGGCGTCGCCATCGTCACGACGAGGTGCACGTGCTGCAGCACCTCGGGGTTCGTGACCGACAGCTCGTGCAACGCCACGCGCGTGACCAGACCGCCCTGGCTGTGGGCGAGCACGTCGATGGGCGCGTCGTCCGGAACGGAATTGGCCATCTGCGTCAGCAGCTCGGCCAGCTCGTGGCCCGCGGCGTTGAGATCGCCGACGGTGTCCCGCGCGTTGTAGTCGCTCTCGCGGATGCGTCGCAGCTCCGGCGCAACGTCGTTCGACGTCGGAACTCGCCCACCCGTGTAGGAGAACCGCACCACGTCTCCGGCGTCGTAGCCGAGCGCGCGGGTGTCGACGTCGGCAATCGCCGCGGATGTGCCCGACGAACCGAGCCCGCCCACCAACAGCGCGAACCGGCGCTCGGTCGGCGGTGGCGGCACGTAGACGTCCGGCGTGCAGGTGCCGCGGCGGTCGTTCCAGTCCAACAACGCGTCGGCGTTGTTGGTGACGAGGTCACGCCCGGTCGACAGCGTCGCCGTCGCCGGGATCGCGTACTCGTGTCGCCACTGCCAGTCGAGCGCGCTCAGGAGCGCGTCCGCACCGGGGATCGAGAAGCCAGCGCTGTGCCTCTTCAGTCCCGGACGGTCGAGGGGCTCGGGGACGAGGCGAACCCTCGGCGGTCCGCCATCGAACAGCGACGACGGGTCGACGTAGGCCTCGCCGACGCGGGCCGTGAACGTCAGGTCGCCAGCCGCGGTCCCGATGATCTGCCCGCGAGTCACGGTGTCGCCGGCGGCGACGGTCATCTCCTCGAGCGGCCCGTACGTCGTGCGCACACCGTCGGCGTGGCGGATCGTGAGCCACCGCTTTCCGGCGACCACGCCGGCGAAGGCGACCTTGCCGTCGGCCGCCACCGCGACGGGCGTGCCGCGAGCGGTCGCGTACTCCAGACCGCGGTTGCCCGCGCCGTACGGGTTCGTGGGCGGCCTGAACGGATCGCTGATCGGTGCGTCGACCGGTGGCGAATAGGTGACCGGTGAGGGCGGGTCGGCGGCTGCGGGCGCGGCGGTGACGACCAACCCGCTCGCCACGATCATCGCGGCGACACAACGGACGAGAACATGCATGAGCGCTCCCCGGGGCGCGTGGACGTGCGTCGGGGAAGCGCAGGGTCAGAGATGACGAGACCGCGGCGCGGTCAGCTGCGTCCGGTTACGCGGGTTCGCGTTCGGACGCCGCGAGGCGGGACCGGAGCTGCAGCACGGCCTTCGTGTGGATCTGACACACGCGGCTCTCGGTGACGCCGAGGACCTGGCCGATCTCGGCCAGCGTCAAGCCCTCGTAGTAGTAGAGGGTGAGCACGATCTTCTCGCGCTCGGGCATGCGGTTGATGGCGGTCGCCAGTATCTGTCGCGTCTCTTCGACTTCGTACGCGGCCACCGGACCTTGGCCCTGATCCGCGACCGTGTCGCCGAGGCTGAGCGCTTCGCCCCGCTCGCCGCTCACGGACAGCATCTCGTCGAGCGCGACCAGCCCGATGAACGAGATCTGGCTGAGTGTGCTCTGGAACTGGTCGTCGCTCAGACCGAGCTCGGACGCGAGCTCTTCGTCGGACGGCGTGCGGTGCAGTTGACCTTCGAGCTTCGCGTAGGCCTTCTCGAGTGAGCGGGCCTTGGCTCGCACCGAGCGGGGCACCCAGTCGATCGAGCGGAGCTCGTCGAGGATCGCGCCCTTGATCCGAGCGATCGCGTAGGTCTCGAACTTGTAGCCGCGGTCGAGGTCGAACTTCTCGATCGCGTCGATGAGCCCGAAGATGCCGTAGCTGACGAGGTCGGCTTGCTCGACGTTCTGAGGGAGCCCGACGGCCACACGACCGGCGACGTACTTCACCAGGGGGGAGTAGTGAAGGATCAGCGCGTCGCGGACCTCTCGTCCCCCTGATGCCTTGTACGACGCCCACAGCCGATCGGTTTCGGCGGTGGCGTCTGACGTCACAAGCGCTCCCTATGCTCGCGGATGGTTCGCATCGAAGACGCGTCTCAGTCGCTCTCGACTCACGTGAGTGTATATCTGCGTAGTTGCGAGGTCGGCGTGGCCCAGAAGTTCCTGAACGGCCCGTAGATCGGCGCCACCATCCAGCAAGTGGGTGGCGTAGGTGTGGCGCAGGGCGTGTGGGTGGGTCGGCACGGGCGACCGGTGGTCGAGGATGCGGCGAACGTCTCGGGGGGTCAGCGGCCGGCCTCGGCGGTTCACGAACAACGCGTCGTGGGCGCCCTCGGCCGAGGGCCATGCTTCGAGCGCGGCACGGCGCCCCGTCCGGACCCAGGCGCGCAGGGCCTCGATCGCGGGAGCGCTCAACGGCACGCGGCGCTGCTTCGCGCCCTTCCCCCACACCGACAACCACCCGTGCTGCAGATCGAGATCCTCGGCGGTGAGCCCACAGACCTCGCTCACCCGCAAGCCACTCCCGTAGAGCAGTTCGAGCACGGCGTCGTCGCGGCAGCGCACGTACTCCGGGTCGTCGTCGACGGACGCCAGCGGCTCGTCGAGCAGCCTGTGCAGCTCGTCGGCGCGCAGCACGTGCGGCAATCGCGCCTCGCCTTTCGGCGCGCTCAGTCGAGTCGTCGGGTCTGACTCGATCGTTCCTTCGCGGTGCAACCAGCCGAAGTAGCGACGCAGGGAAGAGGCGGTGCGTGCGATCGTGCGCTTGGCGCGCCGCCGAGTCGTGAGCGAGGCGAGGTAGCGGCGTATCGCCAACCGATCGACGAACTGTGGACCGTCGATCCCGGAGCGTTCGGCCCATTCCACGAACCCGGCCACGTCTCGCCGGTACACCGCGACTGTGGAGGGCGAGACACTCGTCAACGCCGAGGTGAAGTCGTCGACCCCCCAAGTCACGAATCCACCGTACCGGCGGGAGCACGATGCGAGCGATCACTGCCACGAGTTGCGGCCCGATCATCGATCGCTCCGAGCGATGCGCTCGTACCAACCGCCCCGCTCCGTCAGCCAGCCGTCCGCCCGCAGGCGATCGAGCGAAAGTGCCAGTGCGCCAAGTGGTCGGTTGGCGCGGGCCGCCAGCGCGTCGAGCGACACAGGCGACCAACCGACGGCGTCCAGGACCGCTGCGTCCTCGGTGCTCGGCTCCGGCCTGCTCTCTTGCACCGAGCGAAGCAATGCTGCACACAGGCCCAATGCCAGCAGCACGTCGCTCGCGTCGCACAGCACCTGCGCGCCGTCCCGCAGGAGCCGGTTCGTGCCGGACGACGTTGCACTGCGCACCGGGCCGGGCGCGGCGAACACAGGACGATCACGTCGCTGCGCTTCGGCGACGGTGTGCATCGACCCGCCGAGCTCACGGGACTCGACCACGACCACCACATCGGCGAGCGCGGCGATCACACGGTTGCGCGCCGGAAACCGCCACTTCTCCGGCGGAGCGCCCAGCGGCGCCTCGCTCAACACGACGCCACGCCGTTCGACCTCGCGCCACAACGACTGGTGCTTGCGCGGGTACACGATGTCGAGACCACTCCCCACCACCGCAATGGGTGGTGCGGTGTCGGCGGCAAGCGCTCCGGCATGGGCAGCACCGTCGATGCCGATCGCGAGACCCGACACGATCGCGACACCTGCCGCCGACAGGTCGCGGCCGAGCTCGTACGCGAGATCGAGGCCGTACTGACTCGCATCTCGCGTTCCCACGATCGCCACTCGGGGTCCCGCGATCACGTCCGGATCGCCGCGACCGAACAGCACACCGGGCGGCTCGACGTCGTCGAGCAACGGCGCGGGATACGAGTGCGAGCGCAGGGTCAACACGCCGATGCCCGCGTCGACATGCCGTTGCCACACCGCGGCCACATCCGTCGTGTCCGCACACGCCACCCACAGCTCGGCCATCCGGCCGGCGTCGCGTCCGACCGCGAGCGCCACCTCGCGGTCGTGCAGCCACGATGCATCCGCGACGTGATGCCATGCTTCTTCGGGCCGCCAGCGCCGAAGCAGGCCCAGCAGCCGTGCCGGCCCCATCGCCGGCAACGTGGTGAGTGCGGCACTCCACGCCTCCGGCGGCAGCGGCGCAGGGCTCATGCCACCCTCGTCTCACGCCGAAAGACCTCGGACCGCAGGTTGAGCGCGAGTGCGACGTGCTCCGCGTCCAGCCGTGCATCACCTCTCAGGTCCGCGATCGTGCGCGCCACTGCGCGCACGCGGCCCACGCCTCGGCCGCTCAACCAACCGGCCCGTAGCGCGGACTCGAGGACGTTGGTCGCCGCATCGGTGAGTGGCGCCGCCTCTTCCAGTGCGGTGCCGTGCAGTTCGGCATTGCCACGCACGCCGCGTGCCGCCGTCCGTTCACGGACCTCGAGGACCCTCGCGGCGACGCATGCGCTGGACTCCTCGGCACCACCGCCGAGCAACCGCGACACCTCGGGGCGAGCGACGTCGAGACGAAGATCGAAGCGATCGAGCAACGGCCCGGAGAGTCGGCGGGCGTACCGGGCGCGGGCGGCGGGCGCGCAGTGGCACGTGCCCGGCGGACTCCCCTCGCCGCACGGGCACGGGTTCATGGCGCCGACCAACAGGAAACGCGCCGGGAGCTCGAGCCGAACCGCTGCACGTGCCACGCGCACCACGCCTTCTTCGAGCGGCTGGCGCAGCGCGTCGAGCACGACGGGGCTGAACTCGCCGAGCTCGTCCAAGAACAGGACGCCGCGGTGGGCGAGGCTGATCTCGCCCGGACGGATGTTGCCGGTGCCCCCGCCGACCAAGGAGGCACTCGACGCGCCGTGATGTGGTGCTCGGAACGGCGGTCGGCGCACGAGACCGAGGCCGTCCAGCGCCGCGCCCGCTGCGCTGTGGATGCGCGTGGCTTCGAGGGCAGCGTCGTCGTCGAGCTCGGGCAGCAATCCCGGTAGACGCCGAGCGAGCATCGTCTTGCCGGCGCCAGGAGGGCCGACGAGCAACACGTGGTGCCCACCCGCCGCCGCGACCTCGAGCGCGAACCGAGCAAGCGGCTGCCCGCGCACCTCGGCGAGGTCGGGAACGTGGATCGGTGGCGGCTCGTGAGGTGCTGGCGGCGGATCGGACCACGGCTCGTCGCCCATCAGGCTGCGGAGCAGCTCGGACAACGTTCCGGCGACGCGAACCGTGTGACGGCTCAGTAGCGCCGCTTCCGCGTGGGCGCCCGGAGCGACGACGACCGTCGAGCAGTCGAGCGCACCGACGAGGGACAGCACGCCGGGGACTCGGCGAATCGTGCCGTCCAACCCGAGCTCACCGATGAAACCGACATCGTCGACGAGGGTTGCGGCGATGGCGTCCGATGCCACGAGCACACCGACGGCGATGGCGAGGTCGAGCGACGATCCGACCTTGCGCACCACCGACGGCGCGAGGTTCACGGTGATCTTCTTCTGTGGCCACCCGATGCCAGAACTGACGAACGCGGCACGGACGCGCTCGCGGGCCTCCCGACATGCCGCGTCCGGCAAGCCGACGAGGGTGAAGCTCGGAAGGCCGACGGCGACGTGCACCTCGACCGTCACGGGATGGCCGTCGACGCCGAGCAGCGTTGCGGACCGGATGCTCGCCAGCACCGGGACTCCTCACGGGTCAATCCATGTGAGGCAGGCCGTTCGTACGCCGGCCGGCGAGCGCAGAGCTCAGACTACTGCACCCCTGTGACAGTCGGCCTCGTGACGATCAGCGGCCTCTGAACTGCGGGGTGCGCTTCTCGAGGAACGCGGTCATGGCCTCGGTCATGTCGGCAGTGTTGAAGTTGACGTTCTGCGCCTGCGCCTCGGCTTCGAGTGCCTGCGCGAGTGACACGGCCGATGACTGGTTGAGCAGCCGCTTGCTCATCGACAGCGCGATCGGCGGGCCGCTCGCGAGACGACTCGCCCAGTCGTCGACGAACGCGTCGAGCTGCGCGGCAGGCACGACGCGGTTCACCAGCCCGATGTCTTGCGCTTCCTTGGCGTCGATGATGTCGGCGAGGAGCACGAGCTCCTTGGCCTTGTGCATCCCGACCAAGCGCGGCAACACCCACGATCCGCCGAAGTCGACGGACAACCCTCGCCGGGCGAAGATCTCCGAGAACCGCGCTTCGTCACTGGCGACGACGAGATCGCAGCCGAGCGCCAGGTTCAGTCCCGCACCGGCGGCAACTCCGCCGACCTTGGCGATGACCGGTTGCGGCACGGAGTGCAGAGCCAAGCAGACGTCCGCGACATGACGCATGTGCACGAGTCCGTGTTCGGTGCGTGCCGCGCCGCCACTGATGTCCGCGCCCGAGCAGAACGCGCCACCCGCGCCCGTGATGACGACGACACGATCCTCTTCGGTGTTGGCGGAGATCGTGCGGAACGTCTCGATCAACTCGTTCCACATCACGTCGTTGATCGCGTTCTTCTTGTCGGGACGGTTCAGCGTGATGGTCACGACGCCCTCGCGCCGCTCGACGAGGAGGGTCTCCATGAGCGGGCAAACTACTCACACCCATGGGCTTCAACCCGTTCCGTCAGCAACGTCGCCGCACCGGCGACTACGTGTTGGTCGCCGCCGCGTTCGTCGTGATCGTGGCGCTCGTCCTGTGGGCCCTCCTGGGTTAGAACGCGCCCTCGATGATCTCCACGGCGGCGCCGACGACCGCGGCGACGTCGAAGCGGATCTCACGGGGGCGGATCGGCGAGTCCGCGATCCACTTGGAGGCGAGCACCCGCAACCGCTGCCGCTTGAGGTGATTCACCGCCTCTGCGGGCGACCCGAAGGCGTTCGTCGTCCGGGTCTTCACCTCGCAGAACACGATCAGGCGGTTGCGGCGCACGATGAGGTCGAGCTCGCCCTCGCGGCAGCGCCAGTTGCGCGCGAGGACCTCGTAGCCGTTCGCTTCGTACCACGCGGCGGCAGCGTCTTCTCCGGCGATCCCCAGCGCCTGACGAGCAACGGTCACTCGAGTTCCGATGACTCCTACAACAGGTCTTTCTTGGGGAGCTCTTCCACGTTGACGTCCTTGAACGTCACGACGTGCACCGAGGGCACGAAGCGCGTCGACCGGTACATGTCCCAGACCCAGGCGTCACGGAGCTCGAGGTCGACGTAGGTGCGTCCGTCCTTGTCGTGGACCGACTGGTTGACCTCGTTGCAGAGGTAGAAGCGCCGCTCGGTCTCGACGACGAACGAGAACATCGGGGCGACGTCCTTGTACTCCTTGTACAGCTGCAACTCGAGGTCGGCCTCGTACTGCTCGAGGTCCTCCGTCGACATGGACGACAGGTTACGCCGACCGCGTCACAAGAACGATTGGCTGCCCGGTGGCCACACCTTGAGGATGGCCCGGCCGATCACGTCGCTCTCCTTGATCGGGCCGATGAACCGGCTGTCGCGAGAGTTGCCGCGGTTGTCGCCCATCACCCACAACGATCCCTCGGGAACGGTGACCGGTCCGAACGGATCCGTCACGACCCCCGAAGGAAGGTACGGCTCGACGAGCTGGCGACCGTTGATGAACACGTGACCACCGCGACCCTCGACGACCTCTCCGGGCAGTCCGATCGTCCGCTTGATCAAGATCTCCTTCTCGGGCTTCGCGAGACCCACGCCCTCGAGGATCCCGCGCACGAAGCGGATCGGCAGCGGACTGTCGTCGGTGCTGTGATCCTCCGGCGAAGGAAACACGATGATGTCGCCGCGATGCGGGTCGTGGAGGTCGTACGACAACTTCGACACGATCACGCGATCGCCGATGTGCAGTTGCGGCTCCATCGAGCTCGACGGGATGTAGTACGCCTGCGCGACGAACGTCTTGAGGACGAACGCGACCAGCAGCGCGATGAGCGCCAGGATCGGGAGTTCGGCGAGGCCTCGACGCAGTGAGTTCTTGTCGTCCGCCGGTTTCGCCAAATGGTCGAGCGCTTAGGAGCGCTTCTCCTTGACCTTCGCGGCCTTACCGATGCGGTCGCGCAGGTAGTAGAGCTTGGCCCGGCGCACTGCGCCCCGGGTGACCGGCTCGATCTTGGCGACGACGGGCGAGTGCACGGGGAACGTGCGCTCGACACCCACGCCGTAGCTCACCTTGCGTACCGTGAAGGTCTCTCGGACGCCCGCGCCCTGCCGGCGGATCACGACGCCTTGGAAGATCTGCACGCGCTCCTTGTTGCCCTCGACGACGCGGACGTGCACCTTCAGCGTGTCGCCCGGCGCGAAGTCCGGAATGTCGTCGCGGATGCTCTCGACATCGATGAGATCAGTGGGGTTCATGGCGCGTGTGCTCCTGGGCCTCGCTCAGGGGAGGTTGCAGGATACGCGATTCCGAGTTCCTGCTCCAACAGCAGGAGCTCGTCCGGCGTGAGTCCGCCACGAGCGGCGATGAGATCGGGACGGGCTTCGAGGGTGCGGGCGATGGACTGGGCTCGACGCCATCGGGCGACATTGCCGTGATCGCCTGAAGTCAGCACTCCCGGGACGTCCCACCCTCGGAACTCTTGCGGTCGGGTGTACTGCGGGTACTCCAGCAGTCCATCGGTGAACGACTCGTCGCCGGCGGAGGCCTCGTTGCCCATCACCCCGCGGACGAGGCGGGCCACCACCTCGAGCACGACCATCGCCGCCACCTCTCCTCCGCCGAGGACGTAGTCCCCGATGGACAGCTCGTCGTCGACGAGGTGCTCGCGGACGCGCTGGTCGACGCCCTCGTAGCGACCGCACAGCAGGGAGAAGCCTGGTTCGAGTGCTGCGAGCTCGTGGGCGCAGGCCTGATCGAGTCGCCGGCCCCCCGGTCCGAGGAGGAAGAGCGGTCTCGGTGGTTCGACCGCTTCGACGGATCGGAACAGCGGCTCGGGCATCAGCACCATCCCGGCGCCGCCGCCGTACGGCGAGTCGTCCACCGAACGATGCGGATCGTTCGCGCCCGCACGCAGGTCGTGCACTCGGACGTCGAGAAGGCCGCGCTCGCGTGCCTTGCCCATGAGGCTCTGCGACGCGAAGTCGTCCACCATCGTCGGAAAGATCGTGAAGACGTCGATCCTCACAGGTCGAGGAGGCCTTCGGGGAGATCCACCAGGACGGCCCCACTGTCGTGCGACAGCACGAACACGACCGGGATCAGCGCGCCCGTGTCGAGCACCAACAGGTCACTCGCCGGGTTCGCCTGCACGGACTCGACGACGCCGAGTCGATCACCCGTCGGGTTCATGACCGCGCTCCCGATCAGGTCGTGCACCCACAGCTCGTCGTCATCCTCGAGCGGCTCCGCCGACAACACCACGCCGTGCAAGGCCTCCGCCGCCTCACGCGACTCGACGCCGTCGAACGACACGATGTGATGCTTCTGGTGCGGGCGCGATGCGGTGATGCGCAAGGGACGTCCCTCAGCGAACAGGACCGAGCCAGGAGCGACGCGCTCGAGTCGATCGGTCAGGAGCGCGACGACCACTTCACCTCGCACCCCGTGGGCCTTCGTCACGCGGCCCACCTCCAGCATGCGGGGCGCTACTCCAGGAAGTCGACGTCGACGGTCGCGCCGTCACGCGCCGCCGCGGCGCGCACCACCGTGCGGATCGACTGCGCGATGCGGCCGCGCTTGCCGATGACGCGGCCCATGTCGCCCTGCGCCACCCGCACCTCGATCGTGGTGCCCCGACCGCGTTCGTTCACCTCGACTTCGACGCCGTCGGCCTCTTCGACGATCTGCTTCACGAGGTACTCGCACACGTCGCGCGCCGTTGCGGCGGGGATGCGATTCGGATCGACCTCGTTGTCGCCGGCGCCGTCGGCACCGTCGTCGTCGACATCGCTCAAGACGTCGCGCCCTTGAACTCGTCCCAGGCACCCGACTCCTGAAGGATCCGCTGCACTCGATCCGTCGGCTGGGCGCCCTTGCGCAACCAGGCCACGGCCTTGTCGTTGTCGATCACGATCCGCGACGGATCCTGACGGGGTTCGTAGGTGCCGACGATCTCGATGAACCGTCCGTTGCGCGGTGAGCGCGAGTCGGCCGCGACGACGCGGTACGTCGGCTGCTTCGTCTTGCCCATGCGCATGAGTCGCAGCTTCACGGCCACGTGCCACACATCCTTCGGTACTTGGGGATCGACCAGTGTGCTCGGTCGAGAACGCCTAATTCAATCCAGGGAAGCCACCATCATCGCCGATTCCCGGGATGGAGAACGGCGGTGGCTTGCCTGCGGTGGCCGGCTTCGTCCCCTTCGGGGTGACTCGCCCGCCGCCCTTGCCTTTGCCCTTGCCCTTCTTGAGCTTGCGACCCAGGCCGGGGACGCCGCTCATGCGCTTCATCATCTTCTGCACCTCGTCGAACTGCTTGATGAGGGCGCTCACCTCGCCCGGCTGCACGCCGCTCCCGGTCGCGATCCGACCGCGACGGGACCCGTCGATGATCTTCGGGTTCGTGCGCTCGAGCGGGGTCATCGAGCGGATGATCGCCTCGATCTTGTTGAGCTCTCGATCGTCGATCTCCTGGTTCTTCACTTCTTTCGGAAGACCGGGAATCATGCCGACGAGGTTGCCGAGCGGGCCCATCTTGCGGACCTGCTGCAGCTGATCGAGGAAGTCCTCGAACGTGAACTGGCCCTCCATGAGCTTGGCCGCAGCCTCTTCGGCTGCTTCCTTCTCATAGACCTCTTCGGCCTTCTCGATCAGGGTGAGCATGTCGCCCATCCCGAGGATGCGCCCGGCGAGGCGATCCGGATGGAACTGGTCGAAGTCGGCGAGCTTCTCCCCCGTCGACGCGAACGCGATCGGACGGCCGACGACTTCCTTCACCGACAGCGCGGCACCACCGCGCGCGTCGCCGTCGAGCTTCGTGAGGATGACGCCGTCGAGCTCGAGCGTCTGGTGGAAGGCTTCGGCGGTCGTGACCGCGTCCTGTCCGGTCATCGCGTCGATGACGAGGAACGTGTAGTTCGGTTGCACCGCGCCGGAGATGCGGCGGACCTGGTCCATCATCTCCTCGTCGATGGCGAGTCGACCGGCCGTGTCGACGATCGCGACATCGCGTCCGACACGTCGAGCTTCCTCGATGCCCTTGCGGGACGTCTCCACGGGATCGCCTGGATCCGAGAAGACCGGGACGTCGATCTGCTTGCCGAGGGTACGCAGCTGCTCGACGGCAGCCGGTCGTTGCAGGTCGGCGCCGATCAGCAGCGGGTTACGGCCCTGCTGCTTGAACCAGCGAGCGAGCTTCGCGGCGTTGGTCGTCTTACCGGAACCCTGCAGGCCCGCCATCAGCACGACGGTCGGCGGACGCGATGCGTACGTGATGCGCATCGTCTCGCCGCCGAGGGTGTTGATCAGTTCCTCGTGGACGATCTTGATGACCTGCTGCGCCGGATTCAGCGCTTGGCTCAGCTCCAGCCCGACAGCTCGTTCCTTGATGCGAGCCTGCATGTTGCGGACGACTTTGAAGTTGACGTCCGCCTCGAGCAACGCCAGCCGGATCTCACGGAGGATCTCGTCGACGTCCTCTTCGCGAAGTCGGCCGCGCCCTCGCAGCCGCTTGAAGATGCCGTCGAACCGGTCGGACAGTGCCTCGAACATGAAGGTTTCGAGACTACCGGCCGGTGGGTGGCAGATCGCCCCCCGCCAAGGCCTGGTCGGCGACGGCGATGACCGTCGGACCCATGCCGTCGGCGGTCGTGAACCGGTACGCCGGGACGAGCCAGGTCGTGCCATCCGAACCCGTGACGAACAGCAGAATGCGCTCGGCGCCGGTGAAGGTCACGTTCTGGGGCGCGGGGGGCGGGATCGTGTCCGTCGACGGCGGCTCGCTCTCGGGCGGAGCAGCGCCGCTGTCGGCCGGGACGGCGGACGCCTCGCCCTCGTTCACGGCGTCGTCGGTCGCCGGCGGCTCGTCAGTGCTCGCCGGTGCGGCATCGGTCGCGATCGCCGGCTGATCCTGCGCCTCCAGCGGCTGCGGACCGGCAAGCCCCCGGCCCGAGTTCAAACGGTCCACGGCCACCTTCGTGCCGGCCAGCGGATACTCGTCGGCCGCGAGCGCGGTCCCCGACGTCCCGCTGGCGGCGACGATCACACCCCGCTCCCCGACGACGACGCTCGCGCCGAAGCCCTCCGTCGGCACCCCATCGACCACGGGATCCACGCGTACGAACCACTGGTTGTCGCCGAGATCGGTCGTCACCGTTGCGCCGTCGACGGCGAGACCGGCGCGCCGCAGGAGGTCGAGCGCGGCGGCCTTGGCTTCGTCCTCGCTCGGTAGCAAGTCGGTTGGCCTCGGCTGCGAGCTCGATGACGACGAAACGGTTCCGTTCGGATCCGAGTTGTACGACCAGTCGTGATCGGTGACGACGAGCCGGGGATCGCCGTGCAGCCCGAGCGCGCCCTCGAGGCGACCCGTGAGCGCGGCGGGATCGCCTGGTGTCACCCGGTACGCGCGCGCCGAACCGTCGAGCGGTGGGACCCTCGCGTCGGCGTGGTACGTGATGTCCCCGTACGGCGCGAGCGCCGCATCCGCAGCTCCGCCGGTCGGCGTCGAACCAGTCGGCGTCGACCCGAGCGAGATCGGCAACGCCTTGCGGGCGTGACCCGTGTCGCGGTGAGCGATGACAACCGCGGCGACCGCGAGCAACGCGACAACACCCGCGACGATGAGGGCGAACCGTCGATGCTGCATCGGTTCGTTCGGACGATCAGGTGTGGCCGTTGGTTCCCGAGATCGTCAGGAGGTTCTCGACGGCGGTGACCCCCGGTACCGCAGTGACCGTCTGCTCGAGGTCGGCGCGCGCCGTTGCGTGCGGCACGTCACCCGAGAGGACGACACGGCCCTCCTGCACGTCGACCTCCGGCTGCGGCAGGTGCCACGTCCGCGGCGAGTGGCTCAGCTCGAAGCGCACCCGATCGCCGAGATCCGGATCGGACGGCAGCTGCATGCCCTGGAACATCGCCTTGAGCTTCGCCCGCAGCTCCTCACCGGGCCCTGGCGCGATCAGCAGCCCGACGAACACGCCGATGCCGAACACTGCGAGTCGGCGGTACCCGAGCAATCGGCCTGTGCGATAGCCGGTCTTCGCCGCGAACCCTGTGGTTTTCGCGCCCAGCTTGATCGGAAAGAAGACGAGTCGCACCACGAACATGCGCGTCGAGGGTAGTCCCGCGGACCGTGGACGTCAGGCGGCGCGGATGCGGTCGATCAACCCCTGGTCGAGCGCTTCCATCGGCACGTTCTCCGGTCCGGCGAAGGCGCCCATCATCAACGCCATGAACTCCGGATCCATGGTCGCAACGCCCTCGACCATCATCGCCCGACGCGCCTGGCGGTTGTCGGCGTCCTCCGCCTGGCACACCGCGACGACGTCGGCGATGAAGCGCAAAACGGCCATGCGATGCATCCGCTCCTGGCCGTACGACGCGAACGCGTCGGCGGTGCGTGCGCCGTTGAGCGCGAGGTCGCGCACCATGCGTGCGTCGCGCAGCGCGATCGAAAGCCCTTGCCCGATGACCGGATCGTTGTGGCCCGCCGCGTCACCGATGAGCACGACACCGTCGACGTACGGCGACGGTGTCCACGTGTCGTCACCGGGATAGGTCGCGATCGGGCCGATTGGCGTCGCGTTCGCGACTTGTTCGCTCCACGGATAGCACTTCATGTTGCAGGCCGCGAGGAACTCCGCCGTGCCGTTCGGGCCCGAGAACCGATGCTGACCCGACAAGCCCGGACAGACATACGCGCGGGCCCGGCCGTTTCCCTGGTGGAACATCACGAAGAACCGGTCGCCTTCGCCGCACAAGACGTCTACCTCAGGCACGCCGTCGAGGCCTTCGATCAACAGTCCGGCGATGTAGCTCACGGCCTCCGCTCGTTCGAGCTCGATGCCGACCTGCTTGCGCACCGTGGACTGGCGACCATCGGCGCCAACGACGAGGGACGTGTTGACGTCCACCGTGTGGCTGTTCACTCCGTACGACACCGTCGGCGACGAACCGCCCGCCAGCTTCACATCCCGCACGCCGCGCACGACGGTCGCACCCGCGGCCTCCGCGGCGTCGATGAGTGCTTGGCACGCGATCGGATGACGGAGGTTCAGCGTGCCGTCGATCCCTTCGACCATGATCGACATCGGGATCTCACCGGCCTCGCCCGCGAACTCGTCGTACTGCTTCCACACCGGAGTGATGTGCGCGCCGGCGTCCATCATCACCGACTCGACGCCCAGATCGCGCGCTTCCTTCACCCCCCACACCTGCATGCTCTCGCCCCGCACGCGATCCGGGAACTCCTCGGACGCCTCGAGCACGGTGACGCCGAGGCCTTCCTTCGCCAGCGCGTACGCCAGCGACGCGCCACCGATCCCACCACCGACGACGACGACATCGGTCGATTCAGCCATGTCCCCACCTCCTGGCTCGTATGTACGACACAGGATGGCCGAGAGATCACTCGCTGGCCAGTGACCTCTGCCTCAGGAGAACAGCGCGTCCACGAACTCGTTCTCGTCGAAGTCGACGAGGTCGTCCGCGGTTTCGCCGAGTCCGACGAGCTTCACCGGAATGCCCAGTTCGCCTTGGATGGCGAGGACGATCCCACCCTTCGCCGACCCGTCCAGCTTGGTGAGCACCACGCCGGTCACGTCCACCGCTTCGGTGAACTGCTGCGCTTGCACGAGTCCGTTTTGCCCGGTTGTCGCGTCGAGGACGAGCAGCACCTCGGTGACCTTGCCCGGTTCCTTGTCGGCGACGCGCCGCACCTTGCGGAGCTCCTCCATGAGGTTCGTCTTCGTGTGCAGACGGCCCGCGGTGTCCGCCAGCACGAGGTCGTAGTTCTTCGCGCCCGCGCGTTCGACCGCGTCGTAGATGACGGAGCTCGGATCACCGCCCTCGTTCCCACGCACCAGGTCCGCACCGACGCGCTCGGCCCACAACCCGAGCTGCTCGGCGGCCGCGGCGCGGAACGTGTCGCCCGCCGCCATGACCACCGATCGACCTTCCGCGATCTCGCGCTGGCCGAGCTTGCCGATCGTGGTCGTCTTGCCGACTCCGTTGACGCCGACGAACAACCAGACGTTGGGGACGCCGGGCTCGAAGTGCAGTGTCCGATCTCCGGTGAGGCGCGCCTTCATCTCCGCCTTCACAGCCTCGAGCAACGCGTTCGGTTCGGTGATCCCCTGTTCCTTCACCCGCGCCCGCACCGAATCGAGCAGATCCGTGGTCAGGCCGATTCCGACGTCGGCGCGCAGCAGCGCCTCCTCGAGGTCGTCCCACGTCTCGTCGTCGATCTTGGACCGCGAGAGCACCGACCCGATCGCGCCGCTGAACGCGCTGCGCGCCTTCGAGAGCCGGTCGCGAAACGACGGTTTGACGGGGGCGACGACCTCGGGCGGAGCCTCGACCGGCGGCGCCTCGGCGAGCGCGTCTTCGATCTCCTGGACGGTCGTTTCGTCGAGCTCGGGGGGTGGCGCTTCGACGACCGCGGTCGGACTCGAGGGTGCCGCTGCCTCAGGCCGCTTCGGCGGTTCGAGCTCGATGCCGCCTTTGCGAGGGCGGCGCGCGACGAGCACAGCAGTCCCGCCGATCAGCACCACGAGGATGACGAGGAAGACGATCGTCCCAACGTTCATGAGGAGCAACCGTACGCGGTGCGCACCACGTCACCCGAAGGCGCCGGCCGTCAAACTCGGCGAGGAGCCTCTGGCTCCGAGCCGAAAACAAACCGGTCCCCCCGGCGCCGGCGGGGATGGCACCGAGGGGACCGGAAACCGGCGTGCGCGTTACTTCGTCTTGGTCGATGCCAGGACGACTGGCACGGTCTGCGTCTGACCGTTGCGCACGAACGTGATCTGGACGTGGTCGCCGGGCTGATGCGAACGGACACGGGCGGTCAGTTCGTCTTCGTCGCGCACGGGAGCGCTGTCGATCCCGGTGATCCGATCGCCTTCCTTGATCCCCGCCTGGTCTGCCGGTGACCCGGACTCGACCGACACGACGATGGATCCGTCACCGACGACCGCAGCCGAGGTGCTGTCCGAGCGGGTGCTGACACCGAGGAACGCGAACTGAACGGGCTCGCCGGCGACGATCTTGTCGGCAACCTGCTTGGCGAGGTCGATGGGCACCAAGAAACCCAGACCGACGTTGACGTTGGCGCCGGCGATCGAGTCGCTCATCCCGAAGACGCGTCCCTGCTTGTCGGCGACCGGTCCCCCCGAGTTCCCCGGATTGATCGGCGCGTCGATCTGGTACATGTCGATGGCGCCGCCAGGCGTCTGCGTCGGGCGATCGACAGCACTCACGATGCCGGCGGTGACGGTTTGATCGAGCCCGAACGGGCTGCCGATCGCAACCGCCGTCTGACCGACCTGCACCTTCACGCCGACTGCGAGGCTGGCGACCTTCATGTTCTCGACCGGGTCGATCTTGATGACCGCGACGTCGCTCGCCGTGTCGGCACCGAGCACGTCACCCTTGTGCACGGAGCCGTCGGCGAGCCGGACGTCGACGGTCGATCCCTGACCCTCCACGACGTGCGCGGCGGTGAGGATGTGGCCGTCGCTGTCGTAGATGAAGCCCGACCCGAGATCGTTGCTGCCCTCGATCTGCACGACAGCCGGGCTCACCGCGGCCGCGACGGCGGCGATGGGTTCGGAGGAGTTGGGGTCGACGGTGGCGGTCGAGCCATTCGTGAAGGCCGGGGTGGCACGACCGGTCGCCGGGTTGCTGTCCTCGGTGACACGGGCGAACACGAAGCCGGCGACGAGAAGGACGAGCGCAGCTATCGCGACGGCGCCGATGCGACGCCCGCCGCCGCGCGTCGGCGTACCCGGCGCGGGCGGCGTGGGGGGAGGCGGCATCGGCGGGGGTGGAGGCGGCACCACGGCGACGGGTGCGGTGACCGGCGGCCACGACTGCTGCTCGGCGACAGGATGTTCGACTGGATGCTCTGGCGCAGGCCACGACGGCGGCCGCATGCCCTCCCAATCGACATCACTCATTGGTGCACCAGCGACGTTGTCCCAGGAGTCACGTCGAGTGCCGAAGCCACGCACCAATGAGTGTCGGCCGGTCCGCGGCCGAGAACTGCACTGTGCTGATCATTCGCTCGCACGGCGTGCTCGCTCACAGTCTCCGGAACCTAACGACGCATCGGTAAAAGGAGTGAAAAGGCGCGCGGTCAGCTGGGTGGCAGCCAGAGCACGAAGGTCGACCCCCGTCCGGGCTGCGAGGCCAGAGCCACGGTTCCCCCGTGACGCTCGGCGATCTCCTGGACGATCGTGAGGCCGAGCCCGCTGCGGCGCTCACCGTCGGTCTCCTTCTGACCGGGCGCTCGCCAGAAGCGTTCGAAGATCTTGTCCTGGTGCTCGGGCGGGATGCCGGGGCCCTCGTCGGCCACCGAGATGTACGCCCAGCTGTCCTTGACCCCCGCCTCCACCGTGACGGTCGAGCCCTCCGGCGCGAGACGAACGGCGTTGCCGATCAGGTTGGCGAGTGCCTGCTTCAAGGCCGTGCGGTCGCCGTTGACGTGGACGTCGGCTCCGGCCTGCCACGCCAACGTGATTCCGCGCGCCTCGGCCGGTGCCGTGAACTCGTCGACGGTCTCGGCGGTG
>DASUCS010000127.1:0-17690 GCA_036275935.1 Acidimicrobiales bacterium | reverse complement strand
CACAGCGTGTTGCAAGGCCTGCTCGAGATGAAGAAGATCGACCAGGCCGCGATGGACGCAGCCGACAAGGTGCCGTTCGTGGTCGGACAGACGATCCAACCGCGGCCCCCGGACCGTGAAGGCTTCGGGCCGGTCCAGCACGCGGACATCGGTACGGAGTACTTCCGCGACTACGTCGTGCAGCAGCTGAAGCAGCACGGGTTCTCGGAAGCCGAGCTGTTCGGCGGCGGGTTGCGGATCTACACGACCCTCGATCTCGACAAGCAGCAGCAGGCGTGGGACGCGGTGAGCCGCACGCTCGACCGTCCGGACGACCCGCTCGCCGCGCTCGTGTCGCTCGACCCCGACAACCACGTCGTCGCGATGGTGGGCGGTCGCGACTACAACAGCGACCAGGGCAACTACGCCGTCTCCGGGAGCGGGGGCAGCGGAAGACATGCCGGCTCGTCGTTCAAACCGTTCGTGCTCGCCGCGGCGGTGAAGCAGGGCATCTCGCTGCAGTCGAAGTTCAACTCGCCGAGTCAGATCACGCTCCCGCGCGCGAACGCCGGCGCGAACTGGAACGTGCACAATGCCGAGCCGAGCAGCGGCGTCCTCGACCTGCTGGAGGCGACGAAGGAATCGTCGAACACCGTGTTCGCGCAGCTGATGTTGAAGGTGCATCCCGAGAACGTGATCCCGCTCGCGAAGGACATGGGCATCGAGTCGCCGCTGCCCGAGGTGAACTCGTTGGTGCTCGGCACCGGTGAGGTCTTCCCGTTCGAGATGGCGTCCGGTTACTCGACGTTTGCGCACCGCGGCACCCACATCCGCCCGACCGCGATCATCAAGGTCGAACGGCCGGACGGCACCGTCGTCACCTTCGATCAACCGCGCACGACGCCGCTCACCAAGCAGGAGTCCGACGAGGTGACGTACGCGATGGAAGGCGTGGTGCATGGCGGCACCGGTACCGGCGCGTACTTCGGCAAGCCCATCGCGGGGAAGACCGGCACGACGGAGGACAACAAGGACGCGTGGTTCGTCGGCTTCACACCGAACGGCTACACGACGGCGGTGTGGATGGGCTACCGGAACGGCCCGGGTGATCCTGAGCAGGTGATGGACAACGTGCACGGGCGCGTCGTGTTCGGCGGAACCTTCCCCGCAACCATCTGGCATCGGTACATGGACGCGATCACGAATGGGATGGATGTCGGTGACTTCGTCTCGCCGAACTCGTTCCCCGGCAAGGTGCTGAACGCCGACCTCACCACGACGACGTCATCGACCAGCACGTCGTCGACCACCACGAGCTCGACGGCGACCACCGCGCCCGCGTCGTCAACGACCACGACGGCACCGACGCCGACCACGAAGCCTCCGCCGACATCGTCGACCACGACGACTTCGACCACCGCGCCCGTGGTGAACACGACCCCGGCGACCGCGCCGCCATAGTGGCTCGCAACTTCTCGCCGTGGGCGTACTGGCGGCTACGGGTCGACACCACGACGGCGCCGCCCCTGGTCTCGCGGGAGGTGCTGACGGACTTGCTCGGGCCGCCCCCGGACATGGTCGAGCCGAACGTCGAGATCACCGCGATCGAGCAGCGCCGCGGGTACTCGGTGTCGCGGGTCGTGTTCGATGCCGAGGCGGCGATGTCGGTGCCGGCGTTGCTCCTGATTCCCGATGGTGTCGACGAGAGAGCACCGGCCGCCGCGGTGCTCGCCGTGCACGGCCACGGCACGACGAAGGAGACCATCGACTACGCGCCGAGGCTGGCCGAGCTCGGCACGGTCGTCCTCGCGCCCGATCTGCGCGGGTTCGGCGAGCGATCCGATTGGACACCGGAGGACCGCTACCACTGCGACGTCGACCTCGTGAACGCGGTGCTGGTCGGCACGACACCACTCGCGCTGAACCTCTGGGACATGGCGCGCGCCCTCGACGTCCTGCAATCGCTTGCGTTCGTCGACCGCGACCGGCTCGGCGTGTGCGGATGGTCGTACGGCGGGACGATCGCGTTGTTCCTGGCGGCATGGGACCAACGAGTGCGCGCCGCGGTCGTCAGTTGCTACCTGTCGTCGATCGCAGCGTCGCACCGCGTGCCCTGGAACCTGTGCGGGTCGCAGGTGCTACCCGGAATGGCGGGTGCGCTCGATCACGCGTCGCTCGCGGCGCTGGTCTCTCCTCGGGCGCTGATCGTCGAGTCGTGCGAAGACGACCACAGCTTCCCGCTCGAAGCAGCGCGGGCCGCAGTCGAGGCCTCCGGCGCCGCCGAGATCATCCAGCACTTCGTGGTGCCCGGCGATCATCGATTCGACGGCACGGATTCATTGCCTGCGTTGGTCGCGGCGCTGCGTCAGCCCACGGCCTCGTGGGGGTAGTGCGTCCGGCACACGAAGCACCACCGCTCGACCTCGTCGACCACTTCGGTCTTGCCCTCGGTGTCCCAGCTCTCGGGCGTGACGTACATGCGGTGAACGGCCTCGAGCTCCTCGTCGTCGCGTCCGCACGACTCGCAGCGGCCGACGGTGCCGGAGGACTCGGGGCTGGTCTCGGCCACGAAGCCGACGGTACAGTGCGGTCATCGCCGGCAGCCATGTGGCGCTGGACGAGCAGCAAAGGAGGCCACCTCATGGCCGCATCGATCACCGCACCGTCGGTTCGGGCGCGCAAGGTCCGCGCCGGTAGCGATCCGCTCGTGATGGTCACCGCATACGACGCGCCCGGCGCGCGGATGGCGGACGAGGCGGGCGTCGACCTCATCCTCGTCGGCGACTCCGTCGCCATGGTTGTCCTCGGTTACGACGACACGCTGCAGGTCACCGTGGACGACATGGCGCACCACGTTGCTGCCGTCGCCCGCACCCGCCCGCGTCCGTTGATCGTCGGGGACCTTCCGTGGATGAGCTACCACGTCTCGGTCGAGGACACCGTCCGCAACGCGGCGCAGCTCGTCAAGGCCGGCGCGCAGTCGGTGAAGCTCGAGGGTGGTCGCAAGCGATTGCCGATGGTCGAGGCGATCATCGACGCGGAGATCCCGGTGATGGGGCACATCGGCCTCACCCCGCAGTCGGTGCACGCGATGGGCGGGTTCAAGGTGCAGGGCAAAGAGGTGTCAGCCGCGCTGGCGCTGGTCGACGACGCCAAGGCCCTCGAAGACGCCGGTTGCTTCTCGATCGTGCTCGAAGGTGTGCCGGACGAGGTCGCTCGAATGGTGACCGACGCCGTGTCGGTGCCCACGATCGGCATCGGCGCCGGCCCGCACTGCGACGGCCAAGTGCTCGTGTTCCACGACGTGCTCGGACTCGAGGACCGCATCGTCCCGAAGTTCGTGCGCCGCTACGCATCGCTGAAGGCCGACGGCACCGCCGCGCTCGCTGCGTTCGCCGACGACGTGCGCGCTCGCCGGTTCCCGGCCGACGAGGAGAGCTACCACCTGTCCGGAGAGGTCAGCGAGACCTTGGGGCTGTACGGGAGTGGTAGCAAGACGGCGTGAGCGGGCCGATCATCCGTCGAGAATTCGACGACGGCATCGCGCACCTGGGGTCACCGATCGGGCTCACCGCGCTGCGGTGGGCCATTGGAGTCGTGATCGTGCTCGGGCTCCTCGGGTGCGTCACCAAGGGGGCGAACAACCCGGCCGATCCGTACTTCGCGTCGACGGGCAACCGCACGCCGCTCGCAGGGTTCGGAGAGACGAAGGTGACCGTCGAGAACGCCGGGAGCTTCCTCGAGTGGTGCCTGCTGCTCGCCGCGAATGATGCACAACGCGCCCAAGGGCTGATGCGGGTCACCGACTCGAAGCTCGGCGGCTACGACGGGATGCTGTTCCACTTCCACGACGACGTGCAGGAGAACTTCTGGATGCGCAACACGCCGATGCCGCTGTCGATCGCGTACGTCAACAAGGACGGCGCGATCGTGTCGACTGCGGACATGGCGCCATGCGGCGATTCCCCGGATTGCCCGAACTACCCGCCCGCGGGCCCGTACCGGTTCACGATCGAGGTGCCGCAAGGCAAGCTCGCCGATCTCGGCATCGTCGAAGGCGCAAAGATCACCGACGCCGAAGCCCCGTGTAGCTGACGCGCGCGCAGTCCAGCGGGGTCGGGCGAAGCCGCCGCTGGGAGCGAAGCGACAGGCGGCCGTCCGACAGCACGATTCGATGGAACTCGCTACCTAGAAACCGTAGGTAGCTCGTCGGGAGAGTCCCATCGAAAGCAGCGAGGCCGACGGCCGAGCGATTCGTGTCGAGACACTGTCGTACCCCCTTCGCATACTGAAGGGCGTGGGGGCTAACCTCTTCCCTTCAATCGAAACCCTGCTCCGCATCGGGCGGGGCCCCGGTCACGCCGGGTCCACAGGGAGGTGACGACTCGCTCATGCGAGCCTACGAACTCATGGTCATCGTCGATGGCGCGGCGGACGACGCCGGCGTCGAGGCGGCGGTCAACCGAATCGGCGAACAGGTCACGGCCAAGCGCGGTGAGATCAAGACCACCGAGCGCTGGGGCCGGCGGCGCTTCGCCTACGAGATCGATCACAAGACCGACGGCTTCTACGTCGTGTTCGAGATCCTGGCCGAAGCCGGTGCCCTCGACGATCTCGAGCGCCAGCTGCGCCTCGCGGACGAGATCGTCCGCCACAAGCTGATCCGACTGCCCGGCCGTGAAGCCGCCCGACGCGGCCTTCTCGGCGAGCAGGCTCCGGCCGCGGCCGGATGACCTGAGGAGACTCAGACATGCCCGACAATTCCGTCACCCTCATCGGCAACATCACGCGTGACCCCGAGCTGCGGTTCACGCCGTCCGGCCAGGCGATCGCCACGTTCGGCATCGCCGTGAACCGGCGCTTCCAGCGCAACAACCAATGGGAAGAGCAGACGTCGTTCTTCAACATCACCGCGTGGGGCACCCTCGGTGAGAACGTGTCGAACTCGCTCCAGAAGGGCGCACGGGTGATCGTCAACGGTCGCCTCGAACAGCGCTCGTGGGAGACGCAGGAAGGCGAGAAGCGTTCGGTCGTGGAGGTGGTGGCCGACGAGGTCGGTCCCAGCCTGCGCTGGGCGACCGCCGAGATCACGAAGAACGACCGCCGCGAAGGCGGCGGCAGCGACGTGGGCGCCAGCAGCCGTCCGGCGTCGAACGAACCGCAGCCCGCCTACTCCGGCGGGGACGAGGAGCCCTTCTAACGACATGGCGAAGAAAGCACCGCGCACCAAGAACAAGGACAACGCTCGCCGGTCCAAGAAGAAGACCAGCGTTCTCGTCCAGGAGAGCGTCGAGTACATCGACTACAAGGACATCAACCTGCTGCGCCGGTTCATGTCCGATCGGGCCAAGATCCGGGCTCGTCGAGTGACTGGCAACGACGCGCAGCAGCAGCGAGAGGTCGCTCGAGCGATCAAGAACGCGCGGGAGATGGCGTTGCTGCCGTACACGAACCGTGTGACGACGCAACGCACGTCGCGTGACCGTGGGCCTGGCGGCCCCGGCCGGGCCGACGGTCCTCCGCCGCGCCCGCAGGGCCCGCCGCCGTCGCGGGACGGAGATGCCGATCTCGACGAGGTCGAGAACGAGTTCGCCGAGATCCTCGACGGGGATGCGGGCGACGAGCCGACCGACGACACGGAGATCGGCGGGGACGACGAATGAAGGTCATCCTCCGCTCCGATCTCGCCGACGTCGGCAAGAAGGGCGACATCGTCGACGTGTCCGACGGCTACGCCCGCAACTACCTCGTCCCGAAGGGTCTGGCCCTCAAGGCGACGGCGGGGAACGAGAAGCAGGCGAATGCCATGCGCCGCTCCCGCGACATCCGTGATGCGAAGGATCGTGGCGCAGCCGAGGAGATCGCCTCGTCACTCGTGCCGAAGATCATCACGATCAAGGCGAAGGCGGGGGGCGAGGGTCGCCTGTTCGGCTCGGTGACGTCGTCAGATGTTGCGTCCGCAGTGGAAGAGCAGACCGGCATCGAGCTCGATCGCCGCAAGCTGCATCTCGATGAGCCGATCAAGTCCCTCGGGACGCATCAGGTTCCCGCCCGGCTGCATCCCGAGGTGGAATTCGTGGTCACCGTCGAGGTCGTGAACGCCTGACCGGCGGGCGTCGAGCAGCGCACGACGCTCACTGTCACACCTCTTCCACATAGTGAGGGGGTGCGTCCACAGGGAATCCACACCGAAGACCGTCTAGCGATCCCCAGGATCGCTCGGCGAGGGTGAACGTCTCATGGCGGACGTGCGACCGGGTGTTGAACGGGGTCCAGCGCGAGCCCAACGCGTTCCCCCGCACAACCTGCAGGCCGAGGAGTCCTTGCTCGGCGCCATGCTGCTGTCGAAGGACGCCATCGCGTCTGCGGTCGAGACCGTGGGCGTCGACGACTTCTACAAGCCGGCCCATGGTCACATCTTCGATGCCATCACCTCGTTGTACGGAGCCGGCGAGCCCGTCGACCCGGTAACGGTTGCGGACGAGCTGCGCCGTGCCGGTCTCCTCGACGCGATCGGTGGTCAAGGCGCCCTCGTCGGCCTCCAGGCCACGACCCCCGCCACCGCCAGCGCGGCCCGGTACGCCAAGATCGTCGAAGAGCACGCGCTGCTGCGGCGCATGATCTATGTCGCCGGCGAGATCGCGGAGCGGGCCTACGGCCTGCCGGACGACGTCACGAAGAGCATCGACGAAGCGGAGTCGATGGTGTTCTCGGTCGCCGAGCGCCGGGTGACCGACACCACCAAAGACCTCGACTCGATGCTGGGTCTCTATCTCGATCGCCTCGAGCGGCTGTACGACCGCAGCGAGGAGGTGATCGGCCTCGCGACCGGCTACAACGACCTCGACAACCTGCTCTCGGGGCTGCAGCCCAGTGCGCTGCTGGTCGTCGGCGCTCGTCCCAGCATGGGCAAAGCGCTCGCCCTCGACACGCCGATCCCGACACCGGACGGCTGGACGACGATGGGCGACCTCGAGGTCGGCGACGAGGTGCTCGACGATCAGGGCCGGCCCTGCGCGGTGACGAACGCGACACCGGTGCAGCACGATCGCGCCTGTTACAAGGTCGAGTTCGACGACGGTTCCGTCATCGTGGCGGACGCGGACCACCGTTGGCTGGCGATCTCACGTGAAGACGGCCCGCATCAATGGGAGCCGCGGATCGTCACCACGCAGCAGATGCTCGACGAGGGCGTGCGCGGCGACGTCACCGGCCGGCCGAACTGGCACGTGCCCGTGACCTTGCCGCTCGACCTGCCCGAGCGTGAGCTGCCCGTCGAGCCGTACGCGCTCGGACGTCGGCTGCACGAGACCGATCACATCCCCGCCGAGTACCTCCGGGCCTCGTTCAAGCAGCGCCTCGACCTGCTCGAAGGCGTCGTCGAGCGCGCTGGGCATCGTCGATACGACGGTTCCGTCGAGGTGGTCATTCGCGACGACGCATTGGCCGAACAGGTCCGGGAGCTCGTCTGCTCCCTCGGCTACCGGCCCCGTCGTGTGCACGGTGTCGCCGCGCATCGCTTCCACTGGAAACCAGCCGACGGGCGCACCGACCGCCGAGCGATCACCGCGATCCGTCCGACGCGGTCGGTCCCGGTGCGTTGCATCACGGTCGACGCGCCGAGCCACCTGTACCTGGCGGGGGAGTCGATGATCCCGACCCACAACACCGCCTTTGCGCTCGGGATCGCGCGGCACGCAGCGATCCGGGTGGGCAAGCCGGTGCTGCTCTTCTCCCTCGAGATGAGCCAGCTGGAGGTGACCGAGCGCATCATGGCGGCCGAAGCCAATGTCGACGGCAAGAAGCTCCGCAACGGCCGCTTGGCGGCGGGCGACTGGACCCGCATCCAGCACGCCGCAGGACGCATGGCCAACGCGCCGCTGTACGTGGACGACAACGCCAGCGTCTCGATCATGGACATCCGAGCGAAGGCTCGGCGCCTCAAGAGCCGCGTTGGCGAGCTCGGCGTGGTCATCGTCGACTACATCCAGCTCATGACGGGCCGTGGTGATCGTGAGAACCGCCAGGTCGAGGTGTCCGAGATCAGCCGGAACCTCAAGATCCTCGCCCGCGAGCTCGAGACGCCGGTGATCGCGCTTGCGCAGCTCAACCGTCAGCTGGAGACCAGGGCGGACAAGCGCCCGATGCTCGCCGACCTCCGTGAGTCGGGCTCGATCGAGCAGGACGCCGACGTCGTGATGTTCCTGTACCGCGACGAGGTGTACAACCCCGAATCGATCGACAGCAAGGGCATCGCCGAGGTCATCGTGGCCAAGCACCGCAGCGGTCCGACCGACACGATTCGTCTGGCGTGGCTTGGTCCGTCGGCCCGCTTCGAGAACATGGGCCGCGACTTCTAGCTTCTTCCTTCGTGCAGGCGCTCGATGCCGACACCCTTGACGACACCGTCACGCACCGCTGGTTCACGGGCTGGCGGTTCGTGCTCGCGGTCACGCTCGTCGCCGCCATCGCGCACCTGCCCGGGTTCATCCGCACCGAGGTCCTGAACCCGGATGAGGGCTTTCTCGCGACGCAGGCTCAGGTGCTCAACGATGGTGGCCGCCTGTATCAGGACGTCGTCGACCGCAAGCCGCCGATCGTTCCGTATCTGTACGCCGCCACGTTCCGGATCAGCGGCTCGGACGGGCTCTTCGGCGTTCGCGTGCTCGCGCTCTTCGCCCACATCGCGACCGCGCTGCTGATCGCCGCCATTGCTCGTCGGCGGTGGGGGGACGGTCCGGCGTTCGCGGCGGCGATGCTGTACCTCGTCGCCAGCGCCGGCCTGGTCGTCGAGGACAGCCAGGCGGCCAGCTTCGAGGTGTTCATGCTGCCGTTCATGTGCGCGGCGATGTACTTCGCCGAACGTGATCGTCCCGTCGCGGGGGGTGTGGCGGCCGCGCTGGCCACGCTCGCGAAGCAGGTGGCCGCGACGACGATGCTGCCGCTCGCGTATCTCGCGTGGCGCAAGCAGCGGTTCGCCGGAGTCGCGCGGCTGGCGGTCGCCTTCGTCGTCCCGATCGCAATAGGTGCGCTGTTGTTCGGTTGGAGCGACTTCTTGTTCTGGGTGTTCACCGGCACCGGGAGCTACCTCGACGCGAGTGGATCGTGGTCGGTCGTGCTCAACCGGGGCGCGTCGGGTACAGGCGTCTTCCTGGGCGCCAACCTCGGGGCGTTCCTGCTGGTGCTGGGCGCGTGGCGACGATGGCGTGAGGATCTGGATCTCTGGCTGTGGCTGATCGCTGCGGTGATCGGCGCGGCCGCGGGCTTCCGCTTCTTCGGTCACTACTTCCTGCAACTGGCGCCGCCGTTCGCGCTGCTCGCCGCCGGAACGCTGGTGCGCGCGCGCCGCGCCGACTGGATTCGCACGGCGGTGCTCGGTGCGGCGTCGATCGTGGTGTTCGTCGTCCTGACGCTCTCGATGCATCCGAACGTGCTGCCGCGTTACGAGCGCATCGCCGCCGCCATCAGCCAACGTACGAAGCCCGGCGACCACATCTTCGTGTGGGGCCAGATCCCTCAGCTGTACTGGGCGGTGGATCGCGAACCCGCCACCCGTTTTCTCACGTCAGGCTTCCTGACGGGGTTCGGGGGTGGACGCAGCGCGCAGCACGTCGGGCGTCAGTACGCAGTGCCAGGGGCGTGGGACGACTTCGAGAGCGACCTCGCCGCGCACCCTCCGGTGCTCATCGTCGACGTGTCGTCGAAGACGCCGAAGGGACAGGAGTTCTCGATCGACCACTTCCCCGAGTTCGCGTCGTATCTCCAACAGCACTACAACGTCGTGCAAGTGGTCGACGGCGCCACGATCTACGTGCCGAAGTGAGAATCGTCACCTGGAACATCCGGCACGGCCGACCACGACGAGGGTTCACGTCCAACCGCAAGCTGGCAGCGTCGGTGTCCGCGCTCGACGCCGATGTGGTGGCCGTCCAGGAAGCCGACCGGCGCGTCATCCGCTCGTGGTTCGCAGATCAACCTGCACTCGTCGCATCCGCTTCAAGAGCGGTCGCGACGGATTACGCACCGGCGCGACGGTTGGCAATCACCGGCGACGATGGCGTTGCGCTCTGCGTTCGCAGCGAGGCCACGTTCCGCCATCTGCGCCTTCCTCACCGATGGGGCCAGCCACGTGTTGCACTGATCGCGTCGACAGCGGATGCGACTCTCGTCACGACGCACCTCCAGAACCATTCGGATGAGGCTCGCTACCAACTCGACTGGCTGCTGGGGGAGCTTGCGCCGCTTCCACGTCCGTGCGTACTTCTCGGCGACTTGAACCTGCGCCCCGAGGACATCGACGATCGGCTCGCGGCCGCGGGTTTCACGTTGGCGGGCGGCGGACCGACCGAGCCCGCATGGGCGCCGCACCAACGCATCGACCACATCGCGGTGGACGGCCTCGAGATCGCCGATGTCGTGACGGTTGACGCGCCGGTCAGCGATCACCGGCCGCTGCTCGTCGAGCTGCGCTAAGTCGGTGGTCTGGCGGGACCGCCGCGAGCCGTCTCGCTCAGGTCCGCGATGTGGACGAGCGCATCACCTTGCGATGCGATCGGGTTGCGGGTGTAGCCGAGCACGATGCCGGTGGCACTGGCGCGGACCGGGGTGCGGCGCGTGCCGAGCGCGTCCGCGATGACCCCGAGCACCTCGCCCCGCGCCACCGGCTGGCCGGGAAAGACGTCGATGCGCACGATGCCGCTTCGTCGCGCGCGTTCCCAGTGGCTGTGGCGCACGATTGTCGTCTCACCTTCGGGTGGCACGACATCGCCCTTGATCATGTCGAGCTCCGCGAGCACTCGCAGCGTCCCGTCGACGCCGGCGCGGACGGCGTTGAAGTTGAAGCGGTGAGCCTCGCCACCCTCGAACACGAGCAGCGGGATGCCGACGGCTCGGCACGCGGAGCGCAGAGACCCGTCGCGGTATGCGGCGTCGACGGTGACGGGCGCGGCGAAGGCCTTGGCCAGCCGTTCCACTTCCGCGTCGGACAGATCGACGCGTAGCTGCGGAAGGTTCGTGCGGTGATCGCTGCCCGTGTGGAAGTCGATGCCGTACTGACACCGCTCCACGACTCGTGTCATGAACAGGTGCGCCAGCTGCGCCGCGAGCGAGCCGCGCAGCGATCCGGGGAACGATCGATTCAGGTCGCGGCGGTCGGGCAAGTAGCGCGTCTCGTTCACGAAGCCGAACACGTTCACGATCGGCACTGCAATGAGCGTTCCTGCCAGCTCGCGAGGTCGCAGACGCTGCAACACCTCTCGGATGATCTCGACACCGTTGAGCTCGTCGCCGTGGATGGCCGCGCTGAGCCACAACGTGGGCCCGGGGCGCAGACCGTTGACCACCGCGACGGGCAACGACAGCGACGTGTCGGTCGGCAGCCGCGCGACCGGCAGCTCGACATCGCGGCGCGTGCCCGCGGCGACCGTCACGCCGCCGATCGTGATCGGCTCGTTGCGAGGCGATCTCGAACGGGCGGCTCTATCCCCTGACGCGGTCACGAGTCTTGTTCGGACGAGCGTGGGTCTCGAGGAATTCGATGATCTTGCCGCCGACGTCCACGTTGGTCGCGCCCTCGACGCCCTCCAGCCCGGGCGACGAGTTGACCTCCATCACGACCGGTCCGTGGTTCGACTGCAGGAGGTCGACACCGGAGACGTTCAGGCCCACCGTGCGCGCCGCCCGCACTGCGATCGAGCGCTCCTCGGGCGTGAGCTTCACCTTCTCCGCGCTGCCGCCGCGGTGCAGGTTCGAGCGGAAGTCACCCGGCGCACCGGTGCGCCTGATCGCGGCGACGACACGATTACCGACGACGATCGCTCGGATGTCGGAGCCGCCCGCCTCCTTGATGTACTCCTGTACGAGGATGTTCGCGTCGAGCTGACGGAATGCGGCGATGACGGACTCGGCGGCTTTCTTCGTCTCCGCGAGAACGACGCCCACCCCCTGTGTGCCTTCGAGCAGCTTGACGACCACCGGTGCGCCACCGACGGTCTCGAGCAAGCCATCGATGTCCTTCGTCGAGTGCGCGAACCCCGTGACGGGCAGCCCGATGCCGTTCCGGGCGAGGAGTTGCAGGCTCCGCAGCTTGTCCCGGCTCCGGCTGATCGCGGTGCTCTCGTTGGCGGTGAAGGTCCCAAGCATCTCGAACTGCCGCACGACCGCACAGCCGTAGAACGTGTGTGAGGCGCCGATGCGCGGGATCACTGCGTCGAAACCCTCGAGCTCGCTGCCCTGGAAGAAGATCTGCGGGCGACGAGACGTGATGTTCATGTAACAGCGCAGGTAGTCGATGACCTTGACTTCGTGCCCGCGCGCCTCGCCCGCCTCCTTGAGGCGCTTCGTCGAGTACAGCGACTGGTCGCGGGAGAGGATGGCGATCTTCATGAGGGGAAGGTGAATCTATTCCCCCCACCGACGAACGACTTTCCGGGGTCGATGAGAAATCGTCGCCGAACGGCCGACCGTCCGAGCAACATCCTGAACCCCATCTCGTCGCGGCTCGCCAGCGACAGTTCGATGTCATACGTGAACCCCCGCACGACCGCGGCCGTTCGAATGACGGGTCGCACATCCACCTCGCCGTTCGAGCTGCGCACCTCTCGATGTTCGACGAGCGGTGCCCGCGCCGCGATCACGAACGACTCATCGTCCTGTCGCGGGCAGAGGTTGAACCGCACCTCGCCGGCGGCATCGTCGACGTCGATGTCCCACGCGTGGATCGACGACGACTTCGCGCCGGTATCGATCTTTGCCTTCACCCACTCGACGCCGAGTTCGGGGAGCGACACCCACTCGCGCCATCCGATCACCGGCTTGTCCGTCACGGGACGCGTGAACGAAGCCAGTCGATCACGAGGTCCATGGCCTCGCGCCGCCGTCCTTGTAGGTAGTGCGCCGCGCCCTTCAGTTCGACGTACGTCTTGTCCGCAGCGCCGGACGCGTCGTAGATCTCCTGTGCCTGCCACGTACGGATCTCCGTGTCGGCGGTCGGATGCACGATCAATGTGGGCACGGTGACCGATGGCAGCGTGCCCGCGACTCGCGCGTGGGACGACAAGCCCGACCAGGTCGAGAGCCAGCCGCGGGTCGTCATCACGCGGGCCAGCCCGAACAGTCCGTAGTTCGAGTCGAACGGATCCGGAAAGGCGAAGATCGAACCGAGGGCGCGGTCGTCGGGATCGATCGACAGATCGAGGTACGCCGGGTCGGCCAGCGTTCGGTAGATCGTCATGTAGCGCGCGAACACAGCCTGCTTCCGGAGGTCCCGCCACTGCGCCGAACCGCTGTCGACGCCAGCGAGCCCGTTGCGCGCGTTCACCTTCGTCTGCTCGGCCTCCTTCGCGAACGCGTCGAGTCGAGCGACGCGCGCACGCTGCGCGTCTCGGTACGTGGCGAGCCACTCGCGGTCGTACGTGCACGGCGAAGGCCAGGGGCGCCACCCGTTGTCCGGGTCGTACATGTCGAGGGCCGGGTCGCGCGAGAACGGATCGGCTTCGTCGGTCACCGACGGGTCGATGACCTGCAGCATGAACACACCCTCGCCGGGGTGAGCGGCGATGGCCACGAACGCATCGCCGAGCCCGTCGTCGGTCGACGCCTGCGCCAGGGCCATCAACGAACCGCCGCCAGAGTTGCCGAGCAACACGACCGCATCTGCGCCGCGCTCGCGGACGAACTCGACCGCGGTGGTGACGTCGACCACGCAGTTCTCGTGGAGGCAGTCGGTGTCGTTGTTCACGTACCGCGTCGCGAAACCGAACACGCCGTAACCGGCGGCGGCGAGCAGCGGACACGCGTAGTGCACGCCGAAGTCGCCCCGAGGGTGCGAGAGCACGACTGCCGTGCGCCACGGAGTACCGGCCGGCGGTGTCCAGAAGACGCCGCGCACGACCGCGCCGTCGGGTGAGACGAGCGCGACCGGCTCCTGGCCGAGTGTCACCTGGGGCTCGTCGTTCTCTTCTGGCCAGTAGCCGAGAAACGGTCGCCGCGCGGTCACATGACCCTCCTTGACGGCATGCGGCACAGTACCGTCCGCCCAAGTGACCTCCGGACGGGTCCCCGTCGCACTCGCGCTCGCAGCGTTGCTCACCGCGTGCATTGCGGCCTTCGCGATCGGGACACCGGCACCGTCGCTGCGGGGTGACGCGGCGGCGCGCGTGCTGCTGGACACGTGGCGACAGAGTCGCAACGCCACGTTCGTCGTCGACTCCGACTTCACGCGCACGCTGACCGACGGTCAGCAGCTGAAGGATCAGACGCGCATCGTGCAGCGCCCGCCGAACGATCGCTTGAGCTACGGCTTCGGCTCCGCGAGTGGCCGACTGAACGGTCACATCTACCGTTGCGCGGCGACGTCCGACTCGACGTCGACGTGCCTGCAGTCGACGCTCGCACCGGAGTACTCGTCCGAGGTCGACCAGGAGATCGCAAACCTGGCGGGCAACGTGCGGGGCGATCGGCCTCTGTACCGGGTGACGGCGTTCTCGGACCACGCCGACCCGTGCTTCCGGCTGGACCTCGCCATCGACGTGCCCTCGCCGCCCTACGGTCGACACGCCCTGTTCTGCTTCGACCGCAAGACCCTGGCGCCGAACCTCACCGTCATCGAGCGCGACGAAGGCACCGACCGCACGCAGGCCACGTCCATCAAGGACACCGTCACCGACGCCGATCTCGCGGCTCCGCGGTAGCGGCCGGGGTCTGCCCAAAAACACCACCACCCCCTGGCGAGGGGGCGGTGGAATCTGGAACTTGGGGTGAGGGACGGAGGTCACGAAAGGCGCCAGCACCCGAAAGCACTGGTGGCGATGCGTTTTGGAGGGAGTTGCAACCCCCGTCCCGGCTACCCCTGCCTGATGGGGGCGATGTCCATCAGGCACTTGTACCTTCGTCGCCGAACCCCGGTGGCTTGAGGGATTCCTCGAAAAACTTCGCCGTACGTGGTCAAAAGGCTTCGGATCGTCGCCGACACGGATCATCGGCATCCCGACGCCTACAGTCCACCTCGATGTTGCTGGGTGGCCCTGACCTGCTCGTTCTTCTCGTGCTCGCGCTCGGGGGCGCGTTGGTCGTCGGCAACGTGCTCGCACTGGTCCGCCCTCCGGAACGACCGAACGAGGGCGAACTGGAGAAGGCACCGGTGGCGCGGAGCGTTGCGATGGCCGTGGTGGGTGGGATCGCGGCGATCTGGGCGATCGCCACGCTGCTCAGCTGACGAGGGTGGGCTCCCGGTCCGACTGGAGCTCGGCCGGATCTCGGAGGTCGAGGCGGCGCGTGCCCTTGGTGCGCAGAGGCCGCTGTTGGGGGATGCGCACGCACGCCAGCACGAATGCCGCAGCCCACAGCAGCGCGACCAGGCCGACGATCACGTAGGCGAGGATCATCACGGTGTTCGGTCCCGGCTTCACCTCGCGCATGAGGTACTGCTGCTCGCCGCCGAACGGGATCGTCCGTGACTGCGCCGGGATCTCGGGTACGCCGATCTCGGGATCGGCAGGCAGGTAGACGGGCGCGGACATCATCACGGCGCCCGTGTGCAGCCGGAGCATCGTCTTCCACTTGCCGCCGATCGGCAGCGGCTCGTCGGAGGCGTAGGTTCCGGGCGCGACGGCGTGGAGGCCGACCACCTTCAGACCACCGCCCTGCCACGCGATCGCCTGGAACCAACGGGCGTTCTGTGCGGCGTCGGGGGGATCGACTCGGACGGTCAGCGCGACGGAGTTCGCAGCGACGGGCTGCACGTCGATGTGCGCGGTGACCGCGCTCGTGCGGCGCGGCATCGGCAGCAGCAGCCCGAGCAGGACTGCGATGGTGGCCGCGACTGCCGCGATGCGGGGGATGCGCGCCGGCTGGCGATTCACCGCGCCCCCGTAGACGGCGCCGAGCACTGCCGCGCCGATCGAGACCATTCCGCCGATCAGCAGCGCATCGCGCAGCAGCGATCCGTTCCACGGCTGGGCCGCGCCCTGGTTCCACCACCACTCGCCCGCCAGGCCGATCGTGGCCACGCCGACTCCCGATGCGAGTGCGAAGCGGAGGCGTCGTTCCGTTCCGAACACCACGGCGGCCAGCTCCACGGCCAGGGCGGACGTGAGGTACAGGCCGGGTGTGCGCGTGTGGACGAAGTCCGACCCGGCCCCGGACACCAGGCCGATGGCCTCCGGGAGGAAGGTGGCGACGGCGAGCAGCAGCGCCCATCCACGTCCGAGCACGATGCGCGTGGGCACGAAGGCGAAGGACGCAGCCAGTAGCAGCAGCACCGGATGGAAGAGCTGCTGGAACTGCGGTACGCCGAAGCGGAACTCGCCGAGCGGCGCGGTCAGGCCGGCGAGCACGAACCACGCAGCGACGAAGTGAGCGATGCGCGTCCAGCGGTTCTGGCGGAATGGCACGCCGGCCTCGGCGAGCGCGAGCCACGCGGCGATCAGGCTGAACGCGGCCCCACAGATCATCAGCATGTGGGTCGGGCTCCACATGGTGACGTCGATGCCGTAGGTCGCGTGCCACAGGTCGTCGAGCGGGAAGCCCGACAGCGCGCACACGCCCAACAGTCCGAGCGGAACCGCCGACCACGGGATGCGCAGACCGCGCACGCGCAACGTCGTGTCGATCCGTTGCAGCGTCGCGAACAGGATCCCGACGCCGGCGGCGACGGTGATGAAGCCGAGCCCGACGATGATCATCGTGTGCGGCGCGGTGAACAGCTCTTTGTCGCGTCCGCGTCCGACGTGCCACGCGACGTCGTTGTAGAAGCCAATGCCGGCGACGAGCAGACCGAACGCAGCGGTGCCGATCATTCCCGCGGCCCAGCCGGGGATCGACGTCACGCGCTCCAAGCCGTTCGGAACCCACAGCAGGGCGTCGGCGTCGCGATTCGTCCGCCGGCCCACGATCGTGAGCGCAACGACGATCGCAACGAACGCGGCGAGCAGGATGAAGAGCAGATCCCAACGCGCGAGCTGGGCGCCGGGTTGTGCAGCAGCGAGAATCATGATGCGTCCTCCGTCGTCGTCGTGGCGGTGGCCGTCGTTGTCGGGGGAGTGAGGCTGCCGAGCCCGTTCCACAGGAGCGTCGTCAGGTCCTCGACGAGGCGCGCCCGGGTGACGGTGCGACGCTCCAGCCACCAGTCGCCGGCGAGGTGGACCAATCCGACGATGCCGAACGCCCACGGCTCGGCCGGACCGGAGTCGACACCGACCGCTCGCAGCTGTTCGCCCAGCACGAGGGCCACGCGCTGGCCGACTTGGGTCACGAGCCCGTTGGCCGCTTCAGTACCGACGGGTGCCCCGAGCCGCCCCACCAGGAAGCTGTAGAGGTGCGGGTCACGCTCGACGAAGGCCAGGTACGCGTCGATGGTCGCGGCGAGCAGCTGGTCAGGGGGAAGGTCGCTCGACAATGCCGCGTCGAGCTCGGCCACCAGCTGGGCCCCGAACTCGTCGGCGAGCGCGTTGGCCAGGCCGACCCGGTCGCCGAAGTGCCGGTAGATGATCGGCTTGGTGACGCCGGCCTCGGCGGCGATTGCGTCCATGCTCACCGTCGGACCGACCTGACGGATCGCCCGCACCGCTGCCTCGAGGAGCTCGGCGCGGCGTTCCGCTCGGCGAACGGTGCGGTCGTGGGTGTGGGCGCGGCGGTGAGGGCGGCTCGACGGCATGTTACTCATAGTAACGTTACCGTCGGTAACCGTCAACGGCCGGCTGCTAGCGTCCCCC